>RFJN01000067.1 GCA_003694875.1 Planctomycetota bacterium
CCGGTGCCGGCGCCTCGAGTGCGAAGGCGATGGCGGCCTTGCAGATGGAGGCGAGCCGAGCGGGACCGCAGCGCTGCCGGTTCCGGAGCTTGCGCAGGTGGGCGGCGGCGTTGCGCCACTCGTTGAGCTGCTTGAGCGGGCCGATCAGCGGCCGCAGCCGCTCGGGATCGATCGCGATCTCGCACCACTGTCCCAGGCTGCGACCGTCGATCGTCCAGGGGGCTGCGCAGAGTGCGAGCCACAGCGACCACCGCCACAGACCGCTGATCGCCCGGCGCTGCTCGGTACCGTCCTCGCTCGCCAGTTCCCGCAACAGCGCCTCCAGGTGCTCGGGGCGCAGCTTCCTGCAGATCTTGCGCAGCGGCTGCCCGCGAAACGCCGAACGGAGCTGTTCGATCTGCCCGCCGCTCTTCCACCACCGCCGAATCCGCTCACCGAGCCGGTGTTGCCGGAGCGCACGCTCGAAACCGGGGAACCAGCGGGTACGAAACGCCTCCTCGACGGTGGCGGCATAGAGGATGATGGCGATCTCGAGCGCCCCGTGCCCGCCTCGGGCTTGCGGTGCGGCGTTGACCTCGGCCTTGACCAGGTTGTCCTGCCAGCGGGCGGGCAACCGGTCCCAGAGTTCGGCGAATCGTGTTCGTGCCCGCTGCCGCGCGGCGGCCATGGCGTGGCGCGGCAGGGTGCGCAGCCTGTCGGCGAGCCTCTGGAGGCCATCGAAGCGGGCGCCGCCGAGTCGCTGCCCGATCTCGGTGCGCTGCAGCTTGCGCAACCACCCGCTCGCCGTGACGGGATCCTCGAGCACGTCGCGCTCGAGGGCGTCGAGGATCAGCCGACGGTGGCCCTGCGCGAAGCTCGGCGGCAGCCTCGCGTCGACGAGCGCCTCCCACACCGCTGCCGTGTCGTCGGAGCCACCGTGCTGGCACAGCAGGCGGGCGGCGACGGCCCGCACCCCGTCGTCGGGGTCGTCGAGCGCGGATCGAGCGGCCCGCACGGCGTCGGGTCCACCGGCGTTGCGGGCAAGTTCGAGTGCCAGCTTGCGGCACTGCGCGTCGTCGGAGCGAAACGCCGGCTCGAGCCGCCGCATCTCGATGCCGGTGCGGGCCACAAGCAGCGCACGCAGCACCGACACCGGAGGGGGGCCGTCGCCCCGCTCCTCGAGACGGGCGAGCACCGGCCGCAGCACGGCACGGCGCGTGGGGTGCGAGCGCGCGACGCAGCCGAGCGCCGAGGCGGCCCAGTTCCACAGCGAACTGGAGAACGGGGCCTGCTCGATGGTGCGCTGCAGGATCGCGACCGCCCGATCGCTTCCCACCTCGCCGAGCGCCCAAGCGGCGTAGGTATCGCCCTCGCGCACGCCCTGTGCGAGCTCGGACTCGAAGCCCTCGAGACGCAGCTCACCGACGAGCCAGGCGAGGGTGGTACGGACCGGTGGCGAGGCGAGGGGGAACAGGTTTCGCAGACGCGCCCGGGCGAATTCCCGTTCGTTCGCGAGAACGGGGCACAGCGCGCGGCCGATCGCGGCGACGAGCGACCGCGGCCGACCCTCGGTGCGCAGTTCGTCGAACAGAAGCTCGGCGGCCTTGCGGGTGCCGACGTTCCCGAGCGCAACGTAGATCGCGCGGCGGTGCTCGTCATCCTCGAACTGTTCGAGAGCCCGGGCGAGGGCGGGCAGGCCGGCGGCCTTCTCGAGATCGCCGAGCGCCTCGATGGCGGCGAGCCGCACGGGTCGGGGCTGCTGCGGCGTGAGCCAGCGGGTGAGCACGTCCGCGAGCGCCTCGTGACCGTGGATTCCGAGCAGCCGACAGAGCCGTTCCGGGTGCACGAGCAGGGGGTGGGCCCGGCACAGTCGATCGACGGCTGTTGCGAGACGCGGTGCGGAGAAGCGCCGCACGATCCGTGCGAGCAGCACGTGTTCGAGCTCGTCGAGCGGGAACGCACCGAGCAGCCGCACGAGCCCCGCCTCGGCATCCTCGGGTCGCAGCAGCAGCGCCAGGCTCAGGAGACGCTCCTGCGCGTCGCGGCAGGCTCGTGCCAGTTCGGGACGGCGCCGCGCGAGGGTCTGCAGCGTCTCGTCGCACAGTTCGATCGGGCCACAGCGACCGTAGGCGCGCACGGCGGCCTCGAGCACGCGCGGCTCCCAGCCGTCGGGACGGGTCAACAGGCGCACGAGCCACGGCACCGCCTCGGGCAGCAGCAGTTCTCCGAGGGCGGTGCAGGCGCACGCCACGATCGCCGGGTCGTCTTCCAGCAGCAGGATCCGGCCGAGCACGGCTGCGTTCTCGCGACAGCCGAGCGTGCCGAGAGCGGCCACCGCGTCGAGGCGGGCGGGGTGTCGGCGATCGAATGCGGCGGTCTGCAGCGGCCAGGCGCCGGCGCGGAGTCCGAGCCGGCCGAGTCCGCGCGCGGCGGCGCACGCGAGTTCGGGCTCGAGGGCCGCGAGGCGTCGCCGCAGGGGATTGAAGGCGCGGGGATCGCGGTAGCGCCGGCCGAGTTCCTCGACGCACGCGAGCTGCTCCTCGAGCCGCACCACCTCGCGCAGGTGGCG
>RFJN01000444.1 GCA_003694875.1 Planctomycetota bacterium
AACCCGAGCCCGAGGGTGAGGTTGGCCTGCGGATCGAGATCGATCGCGAGCACGCGACGGCCGGCCTCGACGAGCGCGCCCGCGATCCCGATCGCCGTCGTGGTCTTGCCGACCCCTCCCTTCTGGTTCGAGATCGCGATCGTGAACATGGCGAATTCCTCTCCGTGCACGCCCTCTCGAGATATCGGCGCGGCGGTGCACGGTCTGCAGCGGCCAGGCTCTGTTTCGAAACGAGCCCGTCGCGAGAGATGCGGCTGGCGCCGACTGGCGAGGAGCGAGGTTCGAAGTCGCCGGCGGCGTATGGAAGTACGTCGAGGACGGCTTCGGTTCTCGCGACGCGGCACGTCGGTGATCAGCCGGAAATCTCAGCAGGAGCCGTTTCCACACAGAGCCTAGGCCCGTGGGTGGAAGCGGCGGTGGACCGCGCGCAGCCGCTGTCCGTCGACGTGCGTGTAGATCTCGGTCGTGGCGACGTCGGCATGCCCGAGCAGTTCCTGCACCTCCCGGATGCCCGCACCGCCGGACAGCAGGTGGGTCGCGAAGCTGTGGCGCAGGGTGTGCGGGGACGGCACGGGGCGGATCCCCAGCGCGCGCGCACGCGCGGTGACGACGCGCCAGGCGGCGTGCCGATCGAGCCGCCGCCCGCCACGACTCAGAAACAGCGCCGGCTCCCCCGCGCGCGCCGGGCGCAACAGCCGCGGCCGCCCCTCGGCCACGTACTCCTCGAGCGCGGCAAGGGCCGCGCGCCCGACCGGCACGACGCGCTCCCGGTTGCCCTTGCCGCGCACGCGCACGTAGCCGAGATCGAGTTGCAGACGCGCGAGATCGAGCCCGCACACCTCCGAGACGCGGCCTCCGGTGGCATAGAGCATCTCGAGCAGCGCCCGGTTGCGCAGCCCCAGCGGGCCCTGTGGCCACGGCGCCTCGAGCAACCGTTCGACCGCCTGTGCCGACAGCACCCGCGGCAGGCTCCGGCTGCGGCGCGGGGCGGAGACACGCTCGACCGGATCGCGCGCGAGCCTCCCCTCGGCCCGCAGGAAACGAAACAGCCCGCCGATCGCCGCGAGGGCGCGTTCGCGCGAGCGCGACGCCAGACCGCGTCGCTCCTCGAGCCACAGAAACGCGCGTACGTGATCGGACTCGACCTGCTCGGGGCGCACACCGCCGCGGCCGAACGCCGCGGCACTCTCCAGATAGCGCACGAACCGCTCGAGATCGGCGGCGTACGCCCGGCAGGTGGTGTGCGCGAGGCCGCACTCGACGCGCAGATAGCCGAGGTACTCCGCCACCGCCGAACGCATGCGATCCTCCCGTTGCGCTGCCCTTCACGCTATCGGCTGCGGGGGCCCGGCACACGAGCCCTGTGGGCCCCCGGTGCGGCGGTGGCGCGGCTCCGAACCGGCCATTTTGACACCCCTTCGGGGGAGGCGTAGCATGCCGAACAGTGGAGGGGGAAGCCCGCCCCGCGGGATCCCGCCGAACCCTGTCCTTGCGTTGCGGAGCCCACAGGCGTGAAGCGATTCGACGTTCTGCTCGCAAGCAGCGAGCCCCAGACCCTGACCCGGCTGCGGCAGCTGCTGAGCTGTCGGAACGATCGCTACGTGGAGGCCCCGCTCGGCCCGAGCTGTCTCGAACACATCGAACAGGGACCGGTCGATGCGGTGATCCTCGCGCCCACCCACCGCGAGACCGACATCGCCGCCTGCCGGGAGGCGTACGAGCGCGCCGAGCAGCGCGGCATGCGCACGATCGTGGTGGGCGACGACGAGATCCAGCAGGCGGTGGGCGGCGACCGGCGGCTGCTGCGTGCCGGCCTCGAGACCGACGCGCTGCTCGCAGCGCTCGATCGCGCCACGCGCCACCTGCTCACGATCCTCGTCGCCGACGACGAACCGCACATCCGCCAGCTGTTCGCCCGCTACCTCGGCACCGAGGGCTACAAGGTGGTGACCGCCGAGGACGGCGAGAAGGCGGCGACGCTGGTGCGGCAGGTGCTGCCCGATCTCGTGATCACCGACATCAAGATGCCGCGCATGGACGGCTATGCGCTGTGCCGCACGATCAAGGAATCCTGGGAGACGCAGCACATCCCGGTCATGATCGTGAGTGCGCTCGGCGGTGAGCTCGATATCGACAAGGCGTTCAACGCCGGAGCCAACGAATACCTCACCAAGCCGGTCGTGCTGCAGGAGGCGGCAAGCCGCATCCAGGCGATCTTCCGCGGGATCGCCATGCGCGGTCGCGAACGGGTGCTCGTGGTCGCGCCCAGCCAGATCGAGCGCTCGCTGCTCGAGTACGGCCTCAGCCAGCAGGGCTTCGAGGTCGAGGTGGCGCGCGACGCCAACGAGGCGGCGCAGCTTCTGCACGAGCAGCCGCCGGGGCTCGTGGTCTGCGACCGCGAACCCGAGGGCTGCGGGATCTTCGAGCTGCGCGAGCGCATGCGCGCGCACCAGCACACCCGGGACGTGCCGCTCGTCGTGCTGACCTCGCGCGCCTCCAACATCAACCACCGCCAGCGTCGTGAGCTCGACGCGGCCGCCTACATCACCAAGCCGTACCCGATCGAGCGGCTCGTGGCGAACATCGAGCGGATCCTGGGCGAGCGGCGCTCGCGACTCGAACTCGAGCGCGAGATGCTGCTGCAGACGATCACGAGCCTCGTCACCGCGCTCGAGGCGCGCGACGTCTACACCCGCGGCCACTCGGAGAACGTGGCCGAGTACGCGGTGATGATCGCGCGCAGACTGCCGGAGGCGTTTCCCAACGAGGAGTCGATCGCGCGGCTGCACCTCGCGGGCAAGCTGCACGACGTGGGCAAGATCGGGGTGCCGGACGCGGTGCTGCTCAAGCCGGGCAAGCTCGACGACGCCGAGTGGGCGCTCATGAAGCAGCATCCGGTGACGGGCTACGAGATCCTCGCCCCGATCCCGAGCCTGCAGGACATCCTGCCCGGGGTGCGCTGGCACCACGAGCGCATCGACGGCAACGGATACCCGGACGGGCTGTCGGGCGAGGACATTCCGCTCATGGCCCGCATCATCGCGGTCGCCGACACCTTCGACGCCCTGACCTCGACCCGTCCGTACCGCAACCCCTTCACGGTCGAGAAGGCGGTGGCGATCCTGCAGGAGGTGCGCGGAACGCAGCTCGACGCGCAGCTCGTCGACATCTTCGTCGAGGCGATCGAGCACAACCGGCTCGCGATCCCCGCCCGCAGCACCACCCCCTGACGCTCAACCCGACCACAGCCCCCGGAACACCTCGCACGCGGGACCGGTGAGCCGCACCGGCGCCTCGCCGCCCGGCCAGTGCACCACGAGTTCTCCGCCGGGCGGTCGCACCCGGACGCGTTCGCCCGCCACGCGGCCGGTACGGATCGCGGCGGCCGCCACGGCGCACGCACCGCTGCCGCACGCCCGCGTCTCGCCCGTGCCGCGCTCCCAGACGCGCATGTCGATCGTGGCCGTGCGCGGATGACACCGCGCCCAGGACACGTTGGTGCGCTCCGGAAACAGGGGGTGGTGTTCGATCGCGGGCCCGAGCCGCTGCAGCGTGGCGTCGGTCGGCAGCTCGTCGACGAACAGCACCGCGTGCGGATTGCCCATGCCGACGCCGCAGATCCGCACCGGGCACTGTCCGGCGAGCGTTGCGAGATCGAGCTCGACATCGAGGGCACTCGCCTCCGGCGCACCGAGCATGGGAATGGCGGCGCGCTCGAACCGCGGCGGGTCGAGTTCGATCGTCACCCGGCGCACCGTCCGTTCGTGCAATTGCACCCACGCCGCCACGCGGCGACGCGCCCCGGGCAACCCCACCTCGATGGGGAAGTGTCGCTCGCGCACGTGTCCGGCCTCGTACGCGAACTTCGCCGCGATCCGCAGCCCGTTGCCGCACATGCCGGACTCGGT
>RFJN01000445.1 GCA_003694875.1 Planctomycetota bacterium
GCCCGCCCACCCCGAGCGCCGCCGTCATGGCCGCGTGGTCGACTCCCTTCGCCGCCCCCGAGACCACCGCGCGCCCCGACGTGGCCACGTCGCGGCCCAGCGCACCTGCGAAGGCCAACGCCTCGCCGTCGGCCTCGCGCGAGCCGACGATCGCCACTGCCTGCGCCTGCAACAGGTCCCGATTCCCCACACCAAAGAGAAGCGGCGGCGCCTTGTCCCGCAAGCGCCTGCGCCACCCGAGCGGATAGGCCGCGTCGGCGCGCGACAGGATCCACACCCCCCGCTGCGTCCACGCCTCGACCGCGATCGCCACGGCGTTGTGCCGGTCGAGAAGAGCTCGAATGCGGTCGCCAAGAGGGTGGTCGCGCAGCTGCTCCTGCACTTCGGTGCAAAAGAGATCGGCCGGGCGCAGCCCTCGCTCGCGCAGCCAGCACGCCAGCGCCTGGTACTCCTTGTTGCTGAGGGGATTCGCGGCGTGGCCGAGCCCCCCCAGGTGAGCACACAGTGCCAGAACGGCCCTGGTGTCAGGCGTGATCGTCGCAGACATGTCGTACACGGCCCCGGATATTGTAGAGCCAACTATCGGTCGCGCAACGCAGGTACGCGGTGCGAGCTGCAGTCGGCCAGAAACACCGGGTGCACCGGCCCGGCCCCCGCGCGCCGCAGCAAGGCCGCCACCACCGTCACCGTCCAGCCCGAGTCCACGACATCGTCCACGAGCAACACCGGGGTCGACGGCACAGCGGCAACCTCCACCGAAAACGCCTCCGCCGCATTGCGCGCCTGGTACACGCTGTTCTCGCACAGCTTCTGCGGCGGAGCGTCCCCACGTCGCCGCACCACCTCGACGAACGGCAGACCGAGCCGCCCCGCGACCCGCCGGGCAAGATCAGGCACCAGCGCTCCGGTTCGCGTCGAGGTCACGCACGTCACCCAGCGCGGCGCCGGCTGCGGCTGACGACGGCGAACGAGCGCCACGAGCGCCTCGACCAGTTCGTCCGAGAACCGGTGCAACTCCAGCTTGCCCCTGCGCACCTCGACACCCCAGGCGGGATCGCTCCAGTGGCACAGCGCCACGCCCGGCTCGGCCTGCTCGGATGGCGGTATGCGGCCGCGAAAACCGAGATCTTCGAGCCCGCGCGCCGGCCACGCCTTGCGGGGGCTCACCTCGATCTCCGCCCGGCGCAAGAACGCCACCGCGCGCTCGGCAACACCGCGCTCGAAGGTCTCCGGCACGAGCGGTCGCCCCAGACAGCGCGCACACCGCCCGCACGGCGAGGGCGCGGCGTCGTCGAGTTCCGCCTGCAGGAACGCCATGAGACAGCCGTCGTGCTGCAGGTACTCCTGCATGCGCAGTTGCTCGCGCCGCCGCCGACCCGCGAGCCAGGCGATCCGATCGTGCGGCATCCGGAACACCACCGGCGTCCGACACCAGACGCGTACCTGCCGGCGTTGCCGCCGCCCACCTGTCCCGTCGCGCTGACTCCGGCTCACGCGTGCACACCGGACAGGGGTCTGGGGGAGCGTACCGAGCCACTTCAACGCGTGCTCGATCTTGCCGCGCGGCGCGTTTACGCGCCGCTCGAGCTCGGCAAGCGTGAGCCCCTCGTCCTCGGCCTCGTCGAGCGCAGAAAGAATCCGAGCAACGGTCTGCTCGGAGGGGAACGCCGTCCGGATGAAGTAGTCGGCGATCGCATCGTCCTCGGCACCGCCGAGCAGGATGCCGTACGCCTCGTCCACCGCCCGGCCGGCGCGTCCGACCTGCTGGTAGTAGTGCACGACCGACGCCGGCCGCTGAAAGTGCACCACGAACCCGAGATCGGGCTTGTCGAAGCCCATCCCCAGCGCGGTCGTCGCCACGAGGCACTTCACCTCGTTCGCGAGCAGCCGTTGCTCGAGCACGGGGTTGAAGAAACTCGCCCCCAGGTACGCTTGTGCCTCGATGCCGCAGTGCCGCAGCCAGCCGCTGACCATGACCGCGTCCCGCCGCGTCAGGGTGTAGACGATACCGCTTCCCGGCAGCGACGGCAGGTGCTCCGCAAGCCAGGCGAAGCGCGCCGCCCGCGACGGCAGCTCCAGATTCTGCAGCCTCAGGCTCTTGCGGGCGAGCGAGCCCCGCTGCAACCGCAACTGCGGACCAAGCTGGCGCCCGATGTCCTCGACGACGCGATCGTTGGCCGTGGCGGTGGTCGCGAGTACACGCGCCTGCGGCGGCAAGAGTTGCACCACGCGCGCCACCCGCTGGTAATCGGGCCGGAAATCGTGCCCCCAGTCGGAGATGCAGTGCGCCTCGTCCACCACGAGAAGCGGGCAGCGCGCCGCCACGGCAAGCAGGTGCCTGTCGCGGAACTCCTCGTTCGCGAGCCGCTCCGGCGTCACAAAGAGGACGTCGATCGCGTCGTTCTCGAGACCTTCCACCACCCCGGCCCACTCTGCCCGGTTCGACGAGTTGATCGTGCCCGCCCGCAGTCCGATGCGCGTGGCCGCCTCGATCTGGTTGCGCATGAGCGAGAGCAGCGGCGAGACCACGATCGTCACGCCGTGTCCCGCGTCCCGGAACAGGCGCGTGGCCAGGAAGTACACGATCGTCTTGCCCCAGCCGGTGCGCTGCACCACGAGGTGGCGCCCCCCCTCGCGAACGAGCGCCTCGATCGCCTCGAACTGCCCTTCCCGAAAGGTTGCCGTCTCGTCGTCGAGCGCTCTCCGCAACAGCAAGAGCGCGTCCTTCCGCAGATCCCCCGTCCCCACCATGGCCGCAGCTCCTGTCTCACGCCTTTACCGGGGTACGCCCCACGGGCCTTCCACCTGACGCGCGGCCCGACCAGGCGGCTCCGAACGCGGAAGCGGCAAGCCGGAGCGAAACCGCTTGACACCGCAGCTCGGCGCCGCTGCAGTGGCAATCGAATGAAGACCGTGCCGGTCCCCTCCGGACCGGTACGCGCCGTACGGCAGGAGC
>RFJN01000446.1 GCA_003694875.1 Planctomycetota bacterium
AGCCGCCCGCCGCCGAACGGCTGCTGGTCGACCACCGCGCCGGTCGGCTTGTCGTTGACGTAGAAGTTGCCCGCCGCGAAGGCGAGCGCCTCGGTGGCGCGCGCGATCACCGTGCGGTCGCGGGCGAACACCGCCCCCGTCAGCCCGTACGGCGTGGCCCGATCGCAGACGGTGAGGATCTCGTCGAAGCGCGCGTCGTCGTAGACGTGCACCGTCAGCACCGGACCGAACAGCTCCTCGCGCATGAGCTCGGAGCCGGGATCGTCGGCCTCGATCAGCGTGGGCTCGATGAACCAGCCCTCCGAGGCGTCCGCGCCCCCGCCGGCCACCACGCGGTAGCCCGCCTCGCCGCGGGCGCGCTCGATCGCCGCGGTGATCCGCTTCCACGCCCGCTCGTCGATCACCGCCCCGAGAAACGTCTCGGGATCGGTCACATCGCCCATGCGCAGCTCGGCCATGGTGGCCACGAGCCGGTCGCGCAGCGCGGGCCACACGCTGCGCGGCACGAACGCGCGGCTCGCCGCCGAACACTTCTGGCCCTGGTACTCGTACGCCCCGCGGATCAGCGCGACGTGCACCGCCTCGAGATCGGCCGAGGGGTGCACGAGCACGAAATCCTTGCCGCCGGTCTCGCCCACGAGCCGCGGATAGCTGCGGTAGCGCTCGATGTGCTCGCCCACGGTGCGGTAGAAGTGGCGGAAGGTGCGCACCGAGCCCGTGAAGTGGATCCCGGCGAGCTCGGGGTGCACGAGCGCCGCCTCGCCCACCTCGGTGTGGCCGGGCACGAGGTTGATCACCCCCGGCGGCAGGCCCGCCTCCTCGAGAAGCTCCATCACGTAGCTCGGCGCGAGCATGGCGTTGGGCGCGGGCTTCCACACCACCACGTTGCCCATCATGGCGGCGGCGGTGGGCAGGTTGGCCTGGATCGAGGTGAAGTTGAAGGGCGTGACCGCGAACACGAAGCCCTCGAGCGGTCGGTACTCCACGCGGTTGCGCACCCCGGGGGCCGAGCGCGGCTGCTCGCGGTAGATCTGCTCGGCGAACCACGGGTTGAAGCGCCAGAAGTCGATCAGCTCGCAGGCGGCGTCGATCTCGGCCTGCACGATCACCTTCGACTGATCGAGCATGGTGGCGGCGTTGAGCCTCGGGCGCCACGGGCCGGAGAGCAGCTCGGCCGCGCGCTCGAAGATCGCGAGCCGCTCGTGCCACGGGGTGGCGCGCCAGGCGGGCGCGGCCGCGAGCGCCGCCTCGATCGCGCGCGTGGTGAGCGCGGCGTCCGCCTCCTCGTAGTGGCCGAGCACATGCCGGTGCCGGTGCGGACACACCATGGGGCGGCGGCGGCCGGTGCGCACGCGCTCGCCCCCGATCACCGCGCACACCTCCCGCTCGCCCGCGAGCTGCGCGCGCAGCTCGGCCCGCAGCGCGGCGCGCTCGGGGGAGTCGGGTGCGTACGACAGCACCGGCTCGTTGCTCGGACGTGCACTGCCGAGGACGTGTTCGTGCATGGTCGTCCCTCCCGCCGGGTTGGCCCGCTCCGCTCGCCCCCCACGGTAGCGCTTCGGCTGCCTGCGGCAAGCACGGCCGGCGGGGGGCTGTCCGGCAGCCGATCTTCGGGTACAACGGGGCGCGAACCGGCGACCGGGGAGGACACGCGGATGCCGATCTACGAGTTCTACTGCGCCGACTGCCACACGATCTACAACTTTCTCGCCTCCGGCTTCGCGACCGAACGCCGCCCGAGCTGTCCGCGCTGCGAGCGGCCCGAGCTCGAGCGCCGGATCTCGGTGTTCTCGATCTCGAAGAACCGGCCCGAGCCCGGCAGCGAGGGCGACGAGGACGGCCCGGAGGGACTCGACGATCTGCCGCCGGGCTTCGACGAAGACAAGCTCATGCGCGTCATGTCCTCGCTCGAACGCGAACTCGACGGGATCGACGAGGACGATCCGCGCCAGATGGCGCACCTCATGCGCCGGGTCTACGACGCGACCGGCATGCCGCTCGGCCCCGGCATGCAGGAGGCGATCCGCCGCATGGAGGCGGGCGAGGATCCCGAGGCGATCGAGGAGGAGCTCGGCGACGTGCTCGAGTCCGAGAGCGAGTCGATCTTCGGAGACGGCGGCGACGCAGGCGGCGCCACGGGCGGCGGCACGCTGCGCGGAGCGACGCTCGGGGTGCGCGAGCGGCTCGATCGCATCCGGCGGCAGCTGCCGCCGCGCGTCGATCCGAAGCTGTATCGACTCTGACCCAATCTTCCGAGCTGTGAAATTGGGTCCGGTGCATTGGGTCGTGGGTGCCTGCGATACGCGAGGGACCGACTCGGACAGCCCCGCCCTGCCGTCGCGCCACAACCCACTCTCCATGAACAGAATTCATGGGTTCCTGGGTTCCTTATCATCACCATCGCTGCGGGAATCCCCCGTTCCAGCGCCAGGGTTGACAAGACAATAAGGAACCCAGGAACCCCGGAAACCCTGGTCTGCCACCACCTCGACAAGCGTATTCGTTACCACGACTTCGTTGTCGTCCTTGCGAAGCTTTCCATGTTCAACGTGGGTAGGCGCGCGGGTTACGAAGCGCGGAACGACGGTGTGTTGCGACCACGATGTCTCCGCGTGTCGCCTCGCAACGCACCCTGGCAGGGTGGCCGCATAGTGCCAATCGCCTCGACGCGCTGCTGTCCCCCAACGACGGCGATGGCGGCGGTTGCGGATACTGGTTACTTCGAACCCCCGCGAGATGGGTCTGAGGCTCAGCGCAGCCCGGGAAGCGGGCCCGGATCGGCGCCGGCCGGCGGGCGGATCCCGAGCCGGCGCGCGATCTCGGCGACCACGCGGCGCACCGCACACCGGCCCTCGCGCGCGCCCGGGCGCAGACCCGGGGCGCGAATCCACAGCGGCACGCGCTGGTCCGACGGCACCGGGCGCCCGTGCTCGGCCGCCTTGCCGGGCTGCCAGCCGAAGTGCGGCTCGAGCCACACCAGCACGTCCCCGCTGCGATCGCCGAACACGCTGCGACGCGCGGCGCGCCACAGCGCCGGATCGAGATCGGCCGGGCGCGGGCCCGCGAGCGCGCTCGTGGCGAGCGCCTGCACCCCCTCGATCGACGCGATCGCGCGCGCGACCCGCGCGCTCACCGTCGCACTCCGGGCGCGGTCGGCGAGCACCAGGTGCGGCGGGCAGAAGGCGCGCACGAGCGGCGGGGCGGGGGCGGACAGCCCGAGCGCCTCGCGCGCGGCGCGGCGCGCGGTGGCGAGCAGGTGCACCACCGAGACGCGACCGCCGTCGGGAAACGACTCCGGGATCGGGCTGCCGCCGTGGTCGCTCGTGAGCACCACGAGCAGCGCCTCGCGCCCCACCTGCCGCTCCGCGGTGTCGAGCAGCCGCCCGAGCAGCGCGTCGAGCCGCAGGTAGACGTCGCGCGTCTCGCGGCTGTGCGGCCCGAAGGTGTGCGAGACGAGATCGCTCGAGGACAGGCTCACGTACAGCAGGTCGGGCACGGCATCGCGACCGAAGCCCTCGCGCTCGAGCAGCCGCTCGGCGATCGCGAGCGTGATCTCGTCGAGATACGGCGTGAGCGAGAACGCGGCGAGGAACGCGGGGCCGGGCTCGACCGCCTCGCCGTCGACCGGGTGCGGAAAGCGGCGACCGAGACCGAACGGTCCGCGCTCGTACGGCCGGTCGTCGCGCTCGGGATAGCAGGCCGCCGGGGCGAACAGCCCCCACGGCCGCCCGAAGCAGGCGAGCGTTCGCCGGCGGCCGAGACGCACGAGCGGGCCGAGCGTGGCCGCCTCCCCCCGGCCGCGCCAGCGCCCCGCACGCGGATCGAACCACACCACCGCCCGCGGGTGCCGGCCGCCGAGCAGGATCGCGCCGCGGTCCTTGCCGCTCACCGCCCCGATGCGTGCGCGGCCGCGCGTCTGCTCCCACAGCGCGTCGGCGAGTGTGGGCAGCGCGAGCGCGTCCGGACGTCCGCCGGCGACGCAGTAGGTGACCGCCTCCCGCTCGCGGTCGTACCAGCGGTTGCCCACCACGCCGTGGCGCGATGGGCTCGCGCCGGTGGCGAGCGTGGCGTGGCCCGCGGCGGTCGAGGTGACGAGGTGCTCGTAGCCCGCCTGCGTCCAGCGCGCGCTCGCCGCCCGCAGCCGCGCGAAGCCGCCGTCGGGCGAGAACGCCGCGTGGTAGCGGGACCACACGTCGGCCGGCATCTGGTCGATCACGATCCAGAGCACGAGCCGCGGCGGTGCGCTCGCCTCCCGGGCCTGCGCCGCGGCGAGGCCGAGCGCGAGCGGAAGAAGCAGGCGACAGAGCACGATCCAGAACGGACGCATGGGGGTGGCTCGCTCGTGGGACGCTGCGCGTCCATGGTAGCACCGGGGCCGCGCGGCGGGCAGCCGGCGGCGTGCGGCGAGCAAGCGCTCGGCCGTACAATGGCCGCCGGGCGCGGATCACCGGGGGGACGACGGCCATGCGTCGGCTCGGACGCTACGACGTGGTGGTGGTGGGATCGGGGTTCGGCGGCGCGGTGAGCGCGCTGCGACTCGCCGAGAAGGGCTATCGGGTGCTCGTGCTCGAGAAGGGGCGACGCTTCCGCCCCGCCGAGCTGCCGCGCTCCACCTGGCAGATCCCGCGCTTCTTCTGGCTTCCCGAACTCGGCTTTCGCGGCCCGTTCCACATGCGCTTTCTGCGGCATCTCACCGTGGTGTGCGGGGTGGGCTTCGGCGGCGGCTCGCTCGTGTACGGCGCCACGCTGCCCCGGCCCAAGCCGGCGTTCTTCGAGCACGGCTCGTGGGTGGGGCTGCGGCCGTGGCGCGAACAGCTCGCGCCGCACTACGCCACCGCCGAACGCATGCTCGGGGTGACGACCAACCGGCACCTCGGACCGGCCGACCGGGTGCTCGAACGCGTGGCGCACCGACTCGGCCGCGCCCACGACTTCGGGCCGACGCGGGTCGGGATCTACCAGGGACCGGCGGGCGAGCGACACCCCGATCCCTACTTCGGCGGCGAGGGGCCGGAGCGCACCGGCTGCATCCGCTGCGGCGGCTGCTTCCTCGGCTGCCCGCACGGCGCCAAGAACAGCCTCGACGCCAACTACCTGTGGTTCGCCGAGCGGCGCGGGGCGCGCATGCTCACCGACACCGAGGTGCGGGTGCTGCGGCCCGATCCGCGCGGCGGCTGGCAGCTCGAGGCGCGCCGGCGGCTCGGGCCGGTGCGGGCCGAGACCGTCGCGGTGCGCGCCGACCGCGTGGTGCTCGCCGGCGGGGTGCTCGGCACGACCGAGCTGCTGTTGCGCATGCGCGCCGATCGCAGCGCGCTGCCCGCCCTGTCGCCGCAGCTCGGCCGCCAGGTGCGCACCAACTCCGAGGCGCTGATCGCGATCACGAGCACCCGCCCCGAGCTCGATCTGAGCGACGGGATCGCGATCGGCTCGGAGCTGCGCACCGGGGAGGCGAGCCACGCCGAGCCATGCCGCTACCCGCACGGATCGGGGCTGTTCCGCCTGCTCGCCGCGCCGCACGCCCCGGGCGAGACGCTCGGCGCGCGGCTTCGCGAACTCGCCCGGCGTCTGCTCGCCCGCCCCGCGGCGTATCTGCGCGCGGCCACCGTCGCCGACTTCACGCGCTCGAGCGTGATCCTGCTCTACATGGAGGCGAGCGAGGG
>RFJN01000068.1 GCA_003694875.1 Planctomycetota bacterium
GCCCCAAGCTGCGGCCGAAGAAGCGCCCGAACCGGAGCCGAAAACGCCGCCCGAGACACGCCACCCCGACCTCGAGGAGGGGCCGCTCGTGCGGGCGCTGCAGGAGAAGCGCATGCTGCGGGAGTCGCAGCGGCTCGCGCCGGTGGCCGAACAGAGCGCAGCCACCGAAGCGCCCGCGGCGGCGGAACCGGAACCGGAACCCGAGCCGGCGGCGGCATCGAACGAACCGCAGCCGCCGTCGGCGAGCCGTGCGCCGGAGCCCGACAGCTCCGGGGCGCTCGATATCGACGAGGCGCTGCGGCTGCTCGACAACGTGATCGAACAGCCCGCTCCGCGCGGGGTGCAACCCGCGCCGGCGCCCGAACCCGAGCCCGTGCTGCCCGAAGTCGACACGCTGCTCGAGGAGACCGATCTCGGCGATCTGTCCGACTTCGAGCTCGACGTGGAACTCGGCGAACTCGCCGCCGCGCCAGCCCCCGCCACGCCGCCCACGCCACCGGCGCACGAGCGTGCCGGCGGCTCGTCGCACAAGCTCGCACCGCTCGAGCCCGAGGAGGCGCTCAAGATCCTCGAGAGCGCCCGCTCGCCGGACTCGAGCGACGAGATGATCTTCGAGCGTCCGCTCAAGGGGCCGGTGAGCGACGAGCTCGAGCCGCTCGCGCCCGAGCAGGCACTCGCGCTGCTCGCGCAGACGACCGCGGCCGAGAAGAAGAAAAAGAAGCGCAGCCGCGAGCGCACCGAACCGGCGCGTTCCGAGGTGGGTGGCCGGCGCGCTTCGGGACGCAAGGCCGCGCCGCGCGAGCGAAGCCGGTCGCAGCGCTCGGGTGCTGCCGCTGCGCCGGCCGGGCGAACCCGCTCGGGACGCCGCCGTGCGGTGGAGCCGAGCGACGACGCGCCGGTGCACGGTCTCGTGCTGAGCCGGATCGCGAACGAGGCCAAGCGGCAGCGCGCCGCCGAGATCATCAGCGAGCTGACCGGCATGTCGCGCGAGGAGGCGCAGGCGCTCACCCGCCGCGCGGTCATACCGGTGCTCAAGGGCGTGCCGCGCCACAAGGCCGAGCAGGCGCTCGAACGCTTCCGCAGCGCGCGCATCTCGGGGCGCGTGACGACGCGACGACTCGGTTGACCCCTCGGCGGCCGCTCGCTATCATGCGCCCCGCTCGAGCGGCCTGGCGATGCTGGTGTAGCTCAGTCGGTAGAGCAGTGCTTTCGTAAAGCACAGGTCGTCGGTTCGAGTCCGACCACCAGCTTCCCGCTCCGTTCGCCCCGTCACGTCCCACCGGATACGAGCAGCACAACGCCGGCGTTTTGCGCCGCAGCGGCGGCCGTCGTACCTCACAAGGTGACGAGCCGACCCCGAGGCGAGCCCGGCGCATGGACCACGACTCGACAGCCCGAACCACGACGCCGCGCCGAGACGTCGCCGCGCTGGAGTGTCGGACCCCGTGAACAGCAAGGGCGAGACCGGACACCGCATGGTCGCCACCCGCCGGCCGACCCTCGCCTACGCCTCGGCGAGCGGCCAGGTGCGTTACGTCGAGCTCGGCGCCGAACCGCTTGTGCTCGGCCGTTCGCCGCACGCCGACATCCCGCTGCGCGAGCCCACCGTCTCGCTGCGGCACGCCTGCATCGAGCCGCTGCCCGAGGGCGGCTACGTGCTGCTCGACGTCGGGAGCAAGAACGGCACGTTCGTCAACGGGGTGGCCGTGGCGCGACACGTCTTGCGCCCGGGCGACAAGATCGGGATCGGAACGAGCATCCTGGTCTACCTCGAGCGGTCGCTGGATGCGGACGCGACCGAGGTCGATCCGGCGCTGTTGTGCCACGGCGGCACGACGACGGTGAGCGTGGGGCCGGAGCAGATCGAGCGGGAGCTCGCCGCCCCGCCCTCGGTCCCGGCGGGCGCCGAAGGGGAAGCGCTCGCGCAGCGGCGGCTGCATGCGCTGTTTCGCCTCGGGCACGAGCTCGCGCCGGTACGCGAACGCGAGGCGTTCCTCGCCCGTTTCACGGAACTGGTGGCGCAGCTGTTTCCCGGCTGCCGCGTCGCGGTGTTCACCGCGCAGCGCTCCGAGCCCGTGGCGGCGGTGGTACCGCGCGGTCTCGCGGACTTCGCAAGCGTACGCGCGCCGGAGGTGCTGATCGCCGAGGCGCGCACGAGCGGACGTGCGACGCTGTCGCTCGGCGAGCCGCGCGCGTTCGGCGGCAGCTGGCGAGAGGAGCCGGCGCCCACGACGATCGTGGCGCCGCTCGCGGGACAGCACGGCGACCCCGAGGCGGTCGTGCTGGTGCAGGGCTGGGCGCCGGAGGCGGAACTCGGCGCCGAGGACCTGCGGGTGCTCGCCATGATGGCGCACCAGGCGGCGCTGCTGCTCGCCAACGTGCAGCTGCAGGAGGCCATGGCCGGCACGCTCGGCGAACTCGAGGCGGCGCGCCGCGAGGTGGAGCGGATCAACACCGAACTCGAGCGGCGGGTGATCGAGCGCAGCCGCGAGCGGCAGCGGCTCGCCGACATCGTGACCCATGCGCCGGTGGCGGTGATCGCCATGGATCCCGAGGGGCGGATCACTTCGTGCAACCGCGCCGCCCTCGAGCTGTTCGGCTACCGGGCCGAGCAGCTCACGGGAAGACACCTGCGCGAGCTCGT
The DNA here is from genome assembly GCA_003694875.1 of Planctomycetota bacterium. Taxonomy (GTDB): domain Bacteria; phylum Planctomycetota; class J058; order J103; family J103; genus J103. Next base: position 2,645 of record RFJN01000068.1, read on the forward strand.
CGATCCCGAGGGTCGCGACGCGGCCGCCGCCCCGTGGCGGGCGCTCGAGCGGCGCGGGGTGGCGCGCTCGGTGCGCGCGGTCTGGCCGTCGGCGACGGGGCAGCCGCTCGATCTGCTGGTCTCGCTCTTTCCGATCGGCACCGGCGAGGGGCGCGGACTCGCGGCGGTGATCGACGACGTGCGCGAGCGCTGCCGGCTGCAGGAGGAGCTGTTGCAGGCGGCGCAGCTCGCCTCGGTCGGCGCGCTCGGGGCGGAGCTCGCCCACGAGTTCAACAACCTGCTCGCCGCCATGCTCGGCAACGCGGAGCTGCTCGGATTCGAGACCGAGCTGAGCGAGGCGGGGCGCGAGTCGGTGGCGGCGATCGTGGAGAGCGGGCAGCGGGCGCGGGAGGCGGTCGCGCGCTGGCTCGCCTTCAGCCGCCCCGGTGCGACGAACGTGACGCGGCTGCCGTTGCTCGAGGTGTGCGAGCGGGCGATCGAACTCGCCGAGCGGCGGCTGTATCTGGCCGGCGCCGAGCTGCGCCGGCGGTGGGAAGCGCGTCCGGTCGTGCGTGGCGACCAGTCGCGACTCGTGCTCCTGCTCGCCCACCTTCTCGGCAACGCTGCCGACGCGCTCGAGGAGGGCGGGACGGTGACGCTCGCGGTGCGGGTGTGCGAGGCGAGCGGGCAGGCGGTGCTCGCGGTCACCGACACCGGCTGCGGCATGGACCCCGCCACCGAGGCGCGCATGTTCGAGCCGTACTTCTCCACGAAGACGGAGGGACACGGCCGCGGGCTCGGGCTCGCCATGGCACGCGAGATCGCCAAGTGGCACGACGCGACGATCCGGGTGCGCACGAGCCCGGGCCGCGGCACCACCGTCGAGCTGCGGCTGCCGCTCGCGGGCCTCGAGAGCGGCTCGGCGCACGAGCCGCTCGAGACGCCGGCGCCGCGCGAGGAGGCGCAACCCGGCCCGGAGCCCGCGGTGGCCGTCGCCGGCGAGCGCGCGGACGAGGGGCGCTCCGAAGAGGCCGAGCGCACCGGCGCGCGGCCGCCGCTGCCC
>RFJN01000447.1 GCA_003694875.1 Planctomycetota bacterium
ACGCCGGCTCGAACACCTTCCGTATCGAGACGACCGCCCGTCGCGAGGGCGAGCACTACGTCATCGACGGCCAGAAGACGTACATCACCGGGATCGATCAGTGTGACCACGTGCTCGTCGTGGTGCGCACCACCCCCGTCGAGCAGGTGGAGGCGCAGCAGCTTCCGCGCGCCTACGGGCTGTCGCTGCTGCTCGTGCCCACCGACACGCCGGGCATCACGCTGCACCCCATCCCCATGCGCGGGATCGAGGGGCTCCACCAGTACACCGTCTTCTTCGATGGCTGTCGCGTGCCGGCCGAGCTGCTCGTGGGCGAGGAGAACATGGGCTCGATGGCGCTGTTCAACAGCCTCAACCCCGAGCGCATCCTCGCCTCCGCGGTCGCCAACGGCATGACCCACTGGCTGCTCGAGCAGGCGTGCAACTACGCGCGCGAGCGGCGGGTGTTCGGTGAGCGGCCGATCGGCGCGTACCAGGCGATCCAGCACCCGCTCGCGGAGTGCCGCATCCAGCTCGACGCCTCGCGGCTGCTCACCTACCGTGCGGCGTGGGCGTTCGATCGCGATCTCGACCTCGCCACGATCGGCACCTACGGCAACATGGCCAAGCTCACCGCCGCCGACCTCGCGATCCGCACCTGCGACCGGGCGATCGAGACGCTCGGGGGAGCGGGCTTCTCCGAGGAGTACGGGGTGATCTATCTGTGGGACGCCTGCCGGCTGCTCAAGACCGCCCCGATCACCCGCGAGATGATCCTCAACTTCATCGGCGAGCACGTGCTCGAACTGCCGCGCAGCTACTGACCGCCGCTGCGGGAAGCCGCAGCGCGGAGCGGTCGCGCTCGTCGAGCTGCGCGAAGAGGTCGCTCAGCATGGCGCGGATCAGCTCCGGGTCGGAGCGCGGGTCCACCTCGCGCAGCGCGAGGTAGCGGTTGCGGATCCGCTCGAGCAGCGCGTCGATCGGCACGCCCGCACGGCTTCCGTACAGCGCCTCGAGCGTGGGGCGCACCGAGGCGAGCGTCCAGCGGCTCGATTCCGCGAAGTCGCGCGGGCGGCGGCCGGGCTGCACGATCGGGGGCGTGCCCGGCGGATAGCGCAGCCCGAGTGCGGTCAGGTCGCGCGGCGCGTTGGGCGACTCGAACAGCGCGGCGTGGATCTGCTCCCAGGCGGGCGCGACCGAGGAGCGCGCGGTGGTGTAGCCGCCGTGGATCCCCACGAGCCGGCCCCGCTCGTCGAGCAGCGCGCCGCCCGAGTCGCCGGCCACGATCGGGGCGGTGTGGAAGATCGCGTCGTAGTAGTAGGCGCGCCCCTCGCCGGGGATCCGGATGCGTGGGTAGACGACGCGGCCGACCGAGTGGCGGCTCACGTCCTCGTGCTTCCAGGCACCGACCGCCACCACCGTCGCCCCGCGCGGCGGTCGGGGCCCGAACACGAAGTGTGGCAGCCCGATCGCATCGATCTTGCACAGCGCGTAGTCGTTGGTGGGGTTGGTGAGCACCACGCGCGCCGGCAGCCGCACCCCGTCGGGCAGGATCGCCTCGAGGCTCGAGGCGCTGCCCACCACGTGCGCCGCGGTCAGGATCCAGCCGTCGGTGCTCACGATGCAGCCGCTGCCTCGCCCGAGCGGAGGCCGTCGCAGCCGCACCACGCACCGCAGCGCCTCGCGGGCGATCTGCGCCACGCGGCGCTGCTGCTTCTCGGGAAGCGCGGCGAGGCTGCGCGCCTTGGCCGGTCCCGGGCGCGGGGCGGCGGTGCAGCCGAACGCGAGCACGAGCAGGGCGAACAGCGCCGCGCGGCGCGCTGCCCGGCGCGCGAACGCGCCGAAACCGTCGGGGCGGAAAGGAGTTGGATAGACCGGTTGGAACGAAGGTCCTTTTCGTTGCAACTCGCTCGAGAGAAGTGGATTGGGTGGCTGTGTTCTGCAGGACATGATTGCGGTCTTTCGCAGGGCCTCCGCGGTCGCGCCGCCGCGCCGCGCAGCGCGTTCCGCTCCGCTCCCGTGCCCCCTCCAACCGTCGCCGTCACGCGCGCGTATATGCTAGCTCCGGCGGCCGGGGTGGACAAACCGCGGCGAACGACACCGTGACGAGGAAGGGCAAGCGCATGCGGCGGGGATGGCTGGTTGCGATGGCGGTGGCGCTCGTGGCGGGCGGCGTCTGGTACCTGCGGCGTCCCGCGTCGCCCGAACCCGTGGAGGCGACCGCGCGCCCGACCGCGAAGGCCGAGCGCGGATCGATCGAGGTCGTCGTCGCGGCGACCGGCACCGTGGAGCCGGCGTTCCAGATCGAGGTCAAGAGCAAGGCGTCGGGCGAGGTGCTGCGCTTCCCGCTGCAGCCCGGTGACACCGTCCGCAAGGGAGAGCCGCTCGTCGAGCTCGATCCCGCCGACGAGCAACGCAACGTGCGGCGTGCGCAGGCCGAGGTGGCGAGCAACGAGGCGTCGCTGCGCGCGGCCGAGGCCGAGCTCGAACGCCGCAAGGCGGAGGCGCAGCTGCGCCGGCGCGAGGTCGAGGCCTCGCTCGAGAGCGCGCGCACCGAACTCGAGGCCGCGGTCGCGCGCCGCAAGCGCACAGAGGACCTGTTCCGCCGCAAGCTCGTCTCCCCCGAGGCGCTCGAGCAGGCGCAGGTCGCCGAGGCGGCCGCGCGCTCCAAGCTCGCCCTCGCCGAGGTCGCGCTCGGGCGCGCCGAACTCGACCGGCTCGAGATCGAGGCGGCGCGCCAGGAGGTGGCGCTGCGCCGGGCCGCACTCGAGCGCAGCCGCATCCTGCTCGAGGAGGCGCAGGACCGACTCGCCGACACGAAGATCGCCGCCCCCATCGACGGGATCCTGCTCACCAAGGCGGTCGAGCGCGGGCAGATCATCTCGAGCGGGATCAGCGGCTTCAACGGCGGCACCACCCTGTGCACGATCGCCGACACGAGCGTCACGCTCGTGCTCGCCAACGTCGACGAGGCCGACATCGGACAGGTGCGTCCCGGCCAGCCCGTGCGCGTGAGCTGCGACGCCCACCGCGGCCTCGTGCTACCGGGTCGCGTGCGGCGCGTGCTGCCGCTCGGCGAGGAGGAGCAGAACGTGGTGCTCTTCCGCGTCCGGATCGAGGTCACCGGCGAGCAGAAGTCGCTGCTGCTGCCCGGCATGACCGCCAACGTCGAGATCGTGGTCGATCGACGCGACAACGCGGTGCTCGTGCCCAACCGGGCACTCGTCTACCGCGACGACACGCTCGGGGTGGAACTCGCCGGTGGTGGCTGGAAGCCGGTCGAGGTGGGCATCACCGACGGCGACCGGACCGCGGTGCAGGGGATCGAGCCCGGCACCGAGGTGGTGCTCGCCACCGTGCAGCCGCGCGAGCGGGGCGGGCGCGGATTCTTCTTCGGGATCGGGCGCAAGAAGACTCGCCGCAGCGGTGGCGGGGGGACGCACCGGTGATCGTCGCCGAGGGGCTGCGCAAGGTCTACCGCAGCGGGGATGTCGAGCACGAGGCGCTGCGCGGGGTCGATCTGCGCATCGAGGCCGGCGAGTACGTGGCGATCGTGGGGCCGTCCGGCAGCGGCAAGTCGACCCTCATGCACATTCTCGGCTGCCTCGATCGACCGACCGCGGGCCGCTACCGCCTCGAGGGCATCGAGGTGACCGAGCTGTCGGACGCCGAGCTCGCGCGCCTCCGCAACCGCCGGATCGGCTTCGTCTTCCAGTCCTTCAACCTGCTCGCCCGGCACACCGCGCTCGAGAACGTGGAACTGCCGCTGTTGTACGGCCGCCGCACCGCGCGCGACACCCGCCGGCGCGCGCTCGCCGCGCTCGAGGCGGTCGGGCTCGCCGATCGCGCGCAGCACGGACCGCAGCAGCTGTCCGGCGGCGAGCGGCAGCGCGTGGCGGTCGCGCGGGCGCTCGTGATCGAGCCCGCGATCGTGCTCGCCGACGAGCCCACCGGCAACCTCGACACCCGCACCGGCGCCCAGATCATGGCCCTGTTCGAACGGCTCAACGCCACGGGCACGACCGTGGTGCTCGTCACCCACGACCGCGAGATCGCGGCGCGCGCGCGGCGGGTGGTCGCGGTGCGCGACGGCCGGATCGAGTCCGACACGCCCGCGGCGTCCCGCCCCGCGGCCGTCGGGACGGAGGCGGCGCGATCACGCTGTGGCGGCTCGTCGAGGTGGCGCTGCGCAGCCTGTGGGCGCACAAGCTGCGATCGGTGCTCACCATGCTGGGGGTGATCATCGGGGTCGCCGCGGTGATCCTCATGGTCTCCATGGGCCGCGGGGCGCAGTCGCAGGTGCGCGAGAACATGACGCGGCTCGGCAGCGATCTGCTGTGGGTGCGCCCCGAGCGCGCCCGCTCGCAGCGCGGGGTCGCCGCGGGCGAGGTGGGCACGCTGTCGCTGCGGGATGCGCGGGCGATCGAGCAGGAGCTCGCCGCCCTGCACGACGGCGTCGCGCCCGAGGTGACCACCAGCGAGCAGGTCAAGTACTTCTCCCGCAACACCCGGACCACGATCCGCGGCACGGTGCCCATCTACGCCCACGTGCGCAACTCGCCGGTCGTCGAGGGCCGCTGGTTCGACGACGACGACGTACGCCGGCACCGTCGCGTTGCGGTGATCGGCCGCATCGTCGCCGACGAGCTGTTCCAGGGCGCAGCCGCGGTGGGGCAGACCATCAAGATCCGCGGGGTCAACTTCGAGGTGGTCGGCGTCCTCGAGGAGAAGGGCGAGTCGTGGCTCAACCCCGACGATCAGGTCATCGTGCCGCTCAGCACCGCCCGGCGCGTGTTCACCGGCCGCAGCGGGCTGCGCATGATCACCGTCAAGGCGCGCAGCCGCGAGGTGCAGGACCAGCTGCAGAAGGAGATCGAACGGGTGCTGCGGCGCGAGCACGGCATCGATCCGGGCGAGGATCCCGACTTCCGCGTGCGCAACCAGAGCGAGTACCTCGCCGCGCTCGACACGAACATGCGCGTGCTCACCATGCTGCTCGCCGGCGTGGCGCTCGTGAGCCTGATCGTGGGCGGGATCGGGATCATGAACATCATGCTCGTGACCGTCACCGAGCGCACCCGCGAGATCGGGATCCGCAAGGCGCTCGGCGCCACGCGCCTCGATATCCTGCGGCAGTTTCTGATCGAGTCGATCGTGATCGCGGGCCTCGGCGGCGCGATCGGCGTCGCGCTCGGCGGGCTCGGAAGCTGGCAGGTGGCCCGCATGGCGGGCTGGCAGCCGGTGCTGCCGCCCACGGTGGTCGCGGTCGCGGTCGGCTTCAGTGCGCTCACGGGCATCGTGTTCGGCGTCTTCCCCGCACTCAAGGCGGCGCGCCTCGATCCGATCGAGGCGCTGCGCTACGAGTGAGCCGCCCGGTCCGCAGGGCCCGCGGCCGCGTCGTCCGGTCTCCGTGTCGGCGTGTCGCGGCCCTCTCCCCGCGCCCGGGCGCGTTCGAGGCTCGCGAGCACGGCCGGCTCGAGATCGATCTCGAGCGTGTGGGCGAGCACGAGGCAGACCGCCACGATATCGCCGAGTTCGGAGGCCGCGCGCTCCCGGCTCGGCGCCGCCTCGCCCGGCTTGCAGCGCTTCGGCCCGTGCCACTGGTTGAGCACGCGCGCGAACTCGCCCACCTCCTCGGCGAGGCGGGCGAGGTTGGCGAGCGGCGGCCAGGCGCGGTCGGGGTGCGAGGCGAGCCAGTCCGCGACGGCCTGCTGCAGCGAACGAAGCGTGGGCATGGATCGGATCTCCCCGGCCGGCCGGCACCGCTGCCGGTGCCGGAGCACGCGATGGTACGGGGGGCGGATCCCGAAGGGAATCCCGTTGGCAGCGCCGATCCGCACGCTATCATGGGGATGGAGGAAGTGAGAAGTGAATGGCATGGCCGCGCGAACGTCCATGCTGACGAGGTGAACGAGACGATGACACGCGCCCAACGAATTCGATGCATGCTGCTTGTCGGCGCGATCTTCCTCTTCGGGACCGTCGCCCCGTGGATCGCCTCCCGCCGCGCGCCCGAGCGGCCCGCGGCCGAGGCGCAGGCGCCGAGCGAGGCGCAGATCCCGCCGGCTCCGCAGCTGTCCTGAGGCTCGCTGCGCCTCGGGAGAGGCCACAGGCGCCGCCGCCGATCGCAGGGTCCTGGTCGAACGCGGCGGGCGGTGCGCGAGCTTCGCTGCAGCGCGCCGGTACGCCGCTGCCTCCCTGCTCCCGTCTCGCCGTGGGCCTCGGCGCCATGCCCGGCCACCGTCGCGTCGTACTTGCCTGTGGCGTGCTTGCCCGCGCGGCGCTACGCTAGGCCCCGCGGCGGCAGCCGCTGGAACACGGGGCGAGGCAACGGAGGTGGAGCAACGGTGAGCGGGCAGGGGATGCGCTGGGCGGCCGCAGCGCTGGCGCTCGTGGTGGTGTGCGGTGGGGGACTCGTCGCGCGCGAGCGGCAGGCGCCCGCCGGCGCCGAGGCGGCCGGCGACGACGTGACGCTGCCGTTCGATCCGCTCGAGAAGGCGGCGCTCGGCGCGTGGGCCCGCTATCGTGTGCTCGACCCGGCCGATCCGAAGGAGAAGCTGCCGCACGAGCGCTACCAGGTCGTCGAGCGCACCGAGCGCAGCGTGCTCGTCATGGACGGCGGAGCGGGCACCCACCGCTTCGTGCCCGGGGACCGGTCGGCGCGCGGCTTCGTGCGCGGCTTTCTCGGCCAGCTTGGAGCGCACCTCGAACTGCAGGCGGTGAGCGTGAGCGCCGAGCCGATCACGGTCGGCACGCAGCGCTACGACGACGCGGTGCGGATCGAGGCGCGGCTCGGGCGCGAGCTCGAGCGCCTCGAGGGTGAGAGTCCAATGCAGCTCGAGGCGCGGCTGCGGCTGTGGCTGAGTCCCTCGGTGCCGGTGCTCTCGATCGTGCGCGGCGAGATCGCGCTGCGCCTGCCGGACGCCTCCTGGCGTCGGGGGGTGATCGAACTCGACGTGCTCGGTCGCGAGCGGCCGCCGGAGGAGGCGGGCCGCGAGGCGCCGGCGGCCGCGAGCGGCACCGCTGCACCGAAGGGGGGGTAGGCCGGCGGGACGAGCGCCGGCGGTGGCTCGCACCACGCGGGGAGAGGCTTGCATGGCGGGGCGTGCCGGGGCAGTTCGGGCCACCGCGCCGACCGGTGCCGCTCGGGCTTCGGCGTCGGGGGCACGTCCGGAGCGTCCGCTCGCGCTCGTGTTGTCCGGTGGTGGCGCGCGCGGCGCCTTCGAGGTCGGTGTCGTGGCGTGGCTCGCCGAGCACATGCCCGAGGTGCTCGAGGCCGTGGGCGTGCTCACCG
>RFJN01000448.1 GCA_003694875.1 Planctomycetota bacterium
ACACAGGCGGGTGCGGGGCGCCGGACGGTGCGCAGCGGGTCGGCGGCGCCGAAGATCTTCTTGACCCGCGTGCGCACCTCGTGCGGGCTGCGCTCGGCGCCGACGAGCAGCAGCCCCCCGAGCCGCAGCGCGTCGTGGGCCTGTTCGATCCACTCGATCGCGAGCGGCCACTCGAGCGGCGCCGAGAGCACGATCAGGTCGTGGCCGTTCTCGGCGGCGGGCGCCGGCGGAGAGGGCAGGTCGGCCACGCATTCGACCGGCACCCGCCGGCGATGGGTCGCGACCGCACGGCGCGCGCGGGCGGCGAGCTGCGCGTCGAGTTGCAGGGAGCGCGGCGCGTGCGCGGCCTCGGGGCCGAGTGCCCGGAGCGCGAGGGCGAGCACCGCACGCGTGTCGCAGATCGTGAGCGCCCGCTCGAACCGGGTGGGCAACACCTCGAGCAGAAGGCGTTCGCGGGCCGGCAGCCGGTTGCGGCTGCGCACCTCGATCGCGCCCTCGCGCAAGCGCTCCCGCACCGGGGCGCGCTGTGGGGGATCGAGCGTGAGCCGGATCGCGGCCGGTGTGGTGGGGCGTGACGGGGCGGGGCGCGGTGGCATGGCGTGCTCGTTCCTCGAAGCTCGGGATCGGATCCCGAATCGTACCACGAAGCCGGGTGTGGTGGTGCGATCCGCCCGGATGAAGACCGGGGGCGAGCGGTCGCGGTGACCGCACGCCCCCGGAGAGGAGGGGACAGAGGGAACGTCCGGGCGGCTCAGGGCCGCGCCCCGATCCGGCGCCCACGGGAGAGCCGCCACCGGAGGGCGAGCGCCACCGCGACCCACAGCAGCCACGGCGCCGCCGCGGGCAGGCGGTCGGTCCCCGCGGCGAGCGAACAGCCGCCACCGCCGCCGGAACTCGTGCCGAAGCCGCTCGAGGGGGTGGTGTACGTGAAGTCGTCGAAGCCTACCGCCTCGAGGCCCGAGGGGTTGCGCACCACGACGTCGACCTTGCCCGCGCTGCCGGGTGGGGTCACCGCCGTGATCTCGCCCTGGCTGACGAGGACCACGTTGCTCGCGGTCACCCCGTCGACGAGCACCACCGCGCCCGCGGCGAAGCCCGAGCCGAGGATCCGGATCGTGGTGCCGCCGGCGGTGCTGCCGCTCGACGGCGACACGCTGTCGATCACCGGCTGCGTCGCGAGCACGTACGTGAAGCCCCCGGGAAGGGTGGCGACGGCGCCGTCCGGGGTCACCACCGTCACGTCCACCGCGCCCTCGGGGCCGGCGGGTGCCGTGGCGCGCAGCTCGTACTGCGAGACGAACTCGAGCCCGGTGGCGACGTTGTCACCGAAGTAGACCGTGCTGCCGGGGGCGAAGTTGTCGCCGTGCAGCGCCACGTACGCGCCGCCGCTCGTCGAGCCGGCGGCCGGATCGAGCGCGGCGAGGCTGGGAGCGGCGTAGGTGTAGCCGCCGGCCAGCGTGTCGGAACTGCCGTCGGGGTTGACGACCACGACGTCGACCGGACCCGCCGAGACGCCGGCCGGCGTGCTGCAGGTGATCGTGCGGCCGTCGGCGGCCACGCTCACCGACGTGGCGGCGCTGTCGCCGATCAGCACGCTTGCGCCGGGAACGAACTGGCTGCCGTGCAGCGTGAGCGAGACCCCGCCGGCGAGCGGACCGTGGTCGGGATCGACGGTGTCGAGGATCGGATCTCCGGTGTACTGGAAGCCGCCGGTTCTGCGGGCCTCCTGGCCGTCGGGATTGATCACGATCACGTCCACCGTGCCGACCGCCCCGGCGGGGGTACTCGCCTGCAGCGTGCCGGCGTCGAGCCACTGCACCGCGCTCGCGGGCTGGTCGCCGAAGAGCACGGTCGCGCCGTCGACGAAGTCCGCTCCCGAGATCGTGACGGTGTCGCCGCCGGTCGCGCCGCCGAGCGCGGGGCTCACGGCGTCGACGCGCGGGGCGGCGGCCTGGATCTCGAGGCCGCCGGGCAGCGCGACCGCCTCGAGACCCGAGCCGGTGTCGCGCAGCACGACGATGTCGCGTAGACCGGTGGGGGCGTCGGCGGCGATCTGGACGCTGAAGCTGGCGCCGGAGCCGAGCGTGCCCTCGTTGGGGCTCGCCCCGCCGACGATCGTCACACCGGGACCGAGCAGCTGTACGGTCTGGCCGCTCGCGAGGCCGGTGCCCATGAGGTAGAGCTGCACGGTCTGGCCGCGGCGTACCGCGCGGGGCGAGACCCCGGTGAGGTTGAAGGCGCTCGTGGGGGGCGAGACCGAGAGCGTGCCGACCGAGACGCTGCCGCCGGCCGCGACCGAGATCGTGGACGGGCTCGCGTTGCCGCCGACGAAGCGGGTTCCGAAGCCCGTCTCGACCGGAGAGACGTTGACGTTGGCGGCGGTGGTGGGGCCGTCGAGCGGCTCGGCGTACACGCGGTAGTCGCCTCCGAGCAGCCCGTCGATCGTGAAGTTGCCGCCGCTGTCGGTGATCGCGCTCGCGGCGGTCTCGCCCGTGGCGAGATCTAGTGCGACGACGTGGGCGCCCCCTACCCCGCTGCCGTCGCCGGCCCACACCACCTGGCCGCGGATCTGGGAGCGGCTCGCTCCCGCGGCGGGATAGACCGCGCGGGCGAACGCCTCTTCGTCGCGCGAGAGCGAGCGCGGCTTGGTGTCCTGCAGGCTCGCGTAGGGGTTCATGGTGGCGCCGTAGACGCCGGTGTGGTCGAGCCCGAGGTAGTGGCCGATCTCGTGCGTGGCGATCGACTGCACGTCGAAGGTGCCCGGCGAAAGGTCGGTGGAGAAGCTGTGGTCGCGGCCGTTGAACACGAGGTCGGCCTCGACGATGCGTCCGGCGCCGTCGAACATGACGGTCGTGAGCGCCACCACTTGCGAGGCGCCGGTGAACAGGCCCGTGGCGTTGGTCTCGTCGAAGAAGACGAAGCTCGTGCCGTCGAGCCCGCTTGCCGGCGGGTCGTTGGCCTTGGAGGGATCCTCGGCGAAGTGGATGTTGGATCCCGCGATCTGTTCCCAGCGGGCGAACGCGAGCCGGATCGCGGTGCTCTCGCTGTCGTCGCCGGGCACGTCATCGGAGCCGGCGGCGTGGATCGTGTAGGGGATCGTGTTGCTGCTCCAGTACAGTCCCGAGCCGCCGCTCGTCACGAAGCGGATGTAGGCGGTGGCCGAGACGGCGGTGAGCAGCGTCAGGGCGCCGGCGGCGATGAAGGCGGCGCGGCCGGGTCGGGGGGCGGGACGTCGGGCGTGCATGCGTGGGGTCTCCGTGTGGGGGTCGCAGTGGGCAGAGCGGAGGAACGGGCGCGGGCGGGTCAGCTCAGCGCCCGCACCGCGCACGGATGTGGCGCAGCAGCGCGTCGAGCGGCCGCTCGTCGGCCGGCGGGTGCGGGCGCGGGGTGCGACCGTCGGCCTGCACGGTCGAGAGGGCGGAGAGCTGGCGTACCGCGCTCGCGCCGCTCGCGGTGCGCCGCACCGTGAACTTGCCC
>RFJN01000007.1 GCA_003694875.1 Planctomycetota bacterium
CCCCCACCGCGCCCTGCCTCCGCACCGCCCGAGCCCGCCCCCCCGCACCCGCGTGCTCGCCTTCCCGAGCGTGACCGTCGGTGGAACCGGCGCCGCCCTCGCAGGTGTGTGGCTCGTGCTCACGCTCTCGCTCGTGCTCGCGACCCTCGCGGTCTGACGCCCCCGAGCCCTCCCGCGCCGCTGCCCCGCACACCCCTGCCGGTCGCGCGGCCGGCGCCGGTCGCTCGCGCCGGCGCGCCCCCGGCCGTCTCCCCTTCCTGAACGGATATACTCAGCCCGGAACGCCACAGGACGGCACGAATCCACGGGAGAACGGGAGCATGGGACGCAATCCGACGCGCACGAAGGACTTCTCGGTCAAGGTGGGGCTCGCCGAGATGCTCAAGGGCGGGGTGATCATGGACGTGGTGAACGCCGAGCAGGCGCGGATCGCGGAGGACGCGGGGGCCGCGGCCGTCATGGCGCTCGAGCGCGTTCCGGCCGACATCCGCCGCGACGGCGGGGTGGCGCGCATGTCGGCGGTCGCCATGATCGAGCAGATCCTCGAGGCGGTGAGCATTCCGGTCATGGCCAAGTGCCGGATCGGCCACTTCGTCGAGGCGCAGATCCTCGAGCAGCTCGGGGTGGACTTCATCGACGAGTCCGAGGTGCTCACGCCCGCGGACGAGATGTGCCACGTCTGGAAGCACGACTTCCTCGCGCCCTTCGTGTGCGGCGCGACGTGTCTCGCCGAGGCGGCGCGCCGCATCAAGGAGGGGGCGGCCATGATCCGCACCAAGGGCGAGGCCGGCACCGGCAACATCGTCGAGGCGGTGCGACACATGCGCCGGATCCAGGCCGAGATGCGGCAGCTCGTGGGGCTGCGCAAGGAAGAGATCGCCGCCCGCGCGAAGGCCGACGGCGCCCCGGTCGACGTCTACATCGAGATCGCCGAGCGCGAGGGTCGGCTGCCGGTGCCCAACTTCGCCGCCGGCGGGGTGGCCACCCCGGCCGACGCGGCGCTCATGATGCAGCTCGGCGCCGAGGCGGTGTTCGTGGGCTCGGGCATCTTCAAGTCCTCCGATCCGCCCGAGCGCGCCCGCGCGATCGTGCACGCGGTCACGCACCACGATGATCCCGCCGAACTCGTGCGCGCCATGCGCATGTGCGGCGGCGAGGCCATGAGCGGGCTGGACGTGCGCAAGCTCGCGCCCGAGGAGCTGCTCGCCGGCCGTGGCTGGTAGCGGCGCGCTCGGGCTGCTCGCGGTCCAGGGCTCGTACGACGCGCACCGCCGCGCGTTCGAGGCGCTCGGCTGCACGCCGCGTCCGGTCCGGCGCGCAGCGCAGCTCGAAGGCCTCGAGCGGATCGTGCTGCCCGGCGGCGAGTCGACGGTGCTGAGCCACTTCCTCGAGCAGGAGGGCTTCGGCGAGCGGCTCGCCGAACGGCTGCGCGCAGCAACGCTCGCGGCGCTCGGCACGTGTGCGGGGGCGATCCTGCTCGGACGGGCGCCGCGGGACGCACAGGCCGCGTCTCCGGGCGGCCCGCGCGAGCCGCAGCGGCTCGGGCTCGCCCCCGTCACCGTGCGCCGCAACGCCTACGGCCGGCAGCGCGACTCGTTCCGCGCACCGGTGGCGCTCGCACCCGAGATCGCGGGCCCGGACAGCCGCCCGTTCGAGGCGATCTTCATCCGCGCCCCGCGCTTCGAGGCGCTCGGCGCGGGGGTGCAGGTGCTCGGCCGGCTCGGGGACGAACCGGTGCTCGTGCGCTCGGGGCGGCTCGTTCTGTGCGCTTTCCACCCCGAACTCACCGACGACCTACGCATCCACCGCTGGTTTCTCGGGCTGTGAGCTGCGCGCACGGGCGTGTGCGTGCCGGCGCTCGACGAGCTGCGCGAGGATCGAGAGCGCGACCTCCTCGGGGCGCTTGGTGGGACCGAGCGGCAGCCCGATCGGACACACGACGCGATCGAGCCGCTGCGGCGCCAGCCCCTCGCGTTCGAGAAGCGCCCGCAGCTGCCGCCACTTCGCCGCGGAGCCGATCAGCCCGAGGTAGGCGAGATCGAGCGCGGCGAGCCGCCCCACGAGCACGCGGTCGACCTCGTGACACCGCGTGACCACGACGCAGTAGCTGTGGGCGCCGAGCACCGGGAGGTCCTCGGTGTAGCTCGGATCGGTGTGCACGACCCGGTCGGCGCCCGGATGGCGTGCCGGATCGGCGTACGGCGCGCGATCGTCCACCACCGTGATCCGGAACCCGCCCACCTCGCGCGCGAGCCGACACAAGGCGGCCCCCACGTGTCCGCCGCCGAAGATCACGAGTTCGTCGGGCGGGGGATAGGTCTCGAGCAGCAGCTGCGCACGCCCGGCGCAGTACATGCCGAGCTCGTTGCGGCTGAGGGTGTAGCGCTCGAGCACGCACGCGCGCTCGCCGCGCTCGAGCAGCCCGAGCAGGTCGGTGATCGCGGCCGCCTCGAGCCGCCCGCCCCCGACCGTCCCCTCGGTGCCGCCATCGGGGTGCACGATCATGGCGGCGCCGGCCGCCTGCGGCACCGAGCCCTCGAGCGCGACGAGGCGCGCGGTGCCGAAGGCGCGACCGGCGTCGAGAAGCTCGGCGACCCGCCGGTGAAATGCCCTCGCGTCCATGCGGCCCATGCTACCCACAGCGGGCCGTGACGCGAAGGGGGCCCGGCCGGTGCCGCAGCGGTCGCCGCTCGCGTTCAGCGCCGCTCGATCCGCGCGTAGTGCTGCTGCGAGACCCAGCGGCGGGTGGGCACGATCGCCACCAGCCGCCCGCCGGCGGCCTCGATCTCGCGCCGCAGCCGCGCGCGCGGGATCGCAAGCCGATCGCGCCGCCGCTTGCCGCGCAGCCGGTCGCGCAGCGCCACCCAGCGGGCGTGCAGGCTGCGACGATCGAAATAGGAGACGACCAGCGGACCGGCGCTCACGCGCAACAGTTCCGCGACGAGAGCGGTGCGGGCCTCCGGCTCGATCAGGTGATGCAGCAGCCGATTGCAGACCACGGCGTCGAAGCTGCCCGAACGAAAGCCCGTGCGCAGCGCGTCGTGCACCGAGAACGCGACGCCGTCCGTCCCGGCCAGGCGGGTTTGCGCGCGCACCACCATGGCGGCCGAGGCGTCGGCGGCCACCACGCGCCAGCCCTGCTCGGCGAGCCAGCCGGTGAGCCGTCCCGTGCCGCACGGCAGATCGAGCACGCGCGCACCGCTCGGCAGCGCACCGAGCAGCGCGGCGATCGCGCGTCTCTCGCGGCGGTCCTTCGCGCTCCCGAGCAGCCGGTCGTCGTAGCGCTGCGCCGCCCGCTCGCCGGCGAAGCGCTTGCGGGTACGCTCGTAGCTCGTGCTCACGGTCCAGGACTCCCGACGCGGCCCGCGCCGAGTGTAGCGCCCGGCGCAAGCGGCCCGCTGCCCCGGCGCACAGCGCCTGCCGCGGGGCCGCGTGCGCCCGGTGTGTGCGACCGGGGCGCGCTCGGATACGATCGCGCGCGCAGACCTCGCAGGAGGACGATCCCATGGGCGAACGCTACGACGTGATCCGGGCCGACTTCACCTGGGTAGACGGCGCCATGCGGCCGGGGCTGGCGGTGGCGGTCTCGCCGCGCACGGGGCGGATCGTGCGCGTGGCGCCGCCGGAACAGCTGTTCGGCCCCGACATGGGCGAGGAGATCGTGTTCGCGGGACGCGCGCTGTTTCCCGGCTGCGTCAACGTCCACAGCCACGCCTTCCAGGTGCTTCTGCGCGGGCGCGCCGACCACGCCCCGAGCTTCCGCCACTGGGTCGACGAGCACATGTACCCGCTCGTGTGCGGTCTCGACGACGAGGATCTCGAGACCGCCATGCTGCTCGCGTTCGCCGACATGCTGCGGCACGGCTACACCGCGGTGGGCGAGTTCTTCTACCTGCACAACGGGCCCGACGGAGAGCCGGACGAGGTGGAGCGCGCCGCGCTCGCGATCGAGACCGCCCGCCGGGTGGGGCTGCGCGTGGCGCTCGTGCGCACCCTCTACGACCAGGGCGAGCGGCCGGCGCAGCGCCGCTTCCGCGAGCCGCCCGCACGCGCGATCGAGCGCACCCGCGCCCTCGCGGCGCGGTACGCCGACGATCCGTTCGTGCGCGTGCTGCCCGCCCCGCACTCGCTGCACGGCGCATCGGGGGATCTGATCGCCGCGGGCGCCGCACTCGCAGCCGAACTCGGCACGAACATGCACATCCACATCGCGGAGCAGGAGCACGATCTCGCGCTGAGCCGCGAGCGCTACGGCACCACCCCCCTGCGGGCGCTCGACCGGCTCGGGGTGGTGAACGAGCGACTCGTGGTGGTGCACGGCTGCTGGCTCGAGCACGAGGAGTGGGAGCTGCTCGGAGCGCGCGGCGGCGGGCTCGCCTACAACCCGCTCGCCAACATGTTCCTCGGCGACGGGGTGACCGATCTGCCGTACGCGCTGCGAGCGGGGGTGCGCGTGGGGCTCGGATCGGACGGCCCCGGCGGCAACAACGGGGTCGATCCGTTCGCGGAGATGCGCGCGGCCGATCTGCTGCAGCGGGTCACGCGCCGGCGCATGGGCGTGATCGACGAGGCGGCCCGCGCCGCCCCGCGACCGCTCGGGGCGGTGCCGCTGTTCACGCTCGCCACCGAGGGATCGGCGGGGCTGCTCGGCTTCGAGGCGGGGCGGATCGCCGAGGGCTGGGCGTGCGACCTGATCGCGGTCGACTACAGCGATCTCGCGCTGCAGCCCCACCACGGGCTCGAGATGCCGACACTGCTGCACAACATGATCCACACCGGCTCGAGCCGGAGCTGGATCACCGACGTGGTGGTCGGCGGGCGGGTCGTGCTGCGCGACCGACAGCTCACCACCGTGGCGCCCGAGCAGCTGCGCGCCCGCATCGCGCGTCTCGAGCGCGGCCGC
>RFJN01000069.1 GCA_003694875.1 Planctomycetota bacterium
ACCCAGCACCACCGCGTAGCGCCACACCTCGCCGCCGGGCATGGCGAACGGGATCTCGTCGCACTGGCTGACGAGACCCGCCTCGTCGAGCACGCGCAGCGTGTCTGCGATCGATTCGCCGCCCACGCATTCCGCACCGGGCCCGCGCGTGTTGACGAGCAACAGCAGCCGCGGGGCGAGGTGGGTGAGTGTGCGCAACACCGCCGCGCGCTCGCCGGGCGGCACGTGCGTCAGCACATCGGCTGCCACCGCGAGATCGAAGCTGTCAGGGCGCAACGGGCAGCGACGCACGTCGCCCACGACCCGGTGTTCGCCGAGCCCGGCGAGCAGCGCCGGGGCGACGTCGAGCGAGACCCGGAAGGGCACGCCCGCGGTCACGGGCCGGGTGCCCGCACCGACCTCGAGTGCCCGGTGCGGTGCGACCTGCCGGACCACGTCGCACAGGTGCGCGTGCAGCGAGGGCCACATCTGGAGTGCGGTGCGGACCTGTCCGCGCATGCCGCGCGCATACAGACGCGCCGGATCGAACGAGTGCCGTCTCGGATCCACCTTCGCCCTCCCCGCGGCGCCTGCTGCCACCATACACGCATCGAGGCGAGGAGGCCGGCCGGCGAGCGCCGGAGTGCCGGTGCGGCTTTGGCGGCCGCGGGGCGGCGGCGCTATCATGCCGGGCGCGCCGTGGGGGCGCACGGAGGGTAGCTGCCATGGATGCCGGGCCCCGCGCGGGGGGTGTCTTCATCGTGCTCGAGGGGCCGGACGGCGCCGGCAAGAGCACGCAGGCGCGGCGGCTCGCCGAGCGGCTCGAGCGCAGCGGCTTCGAGGTCGTGCTCGTGCGCGAGCCGGGCGGTACGCCGCTCGGCGAGCGGGTGCGGGAGCTGCTGCTCGATCCCGCCGAGCCCATGAGCGTGCGCGCCGAGCTGTTTCTCTTCCAGGCCGCGCGCGCGCAGCTCACCGAGCGGGTGATCCGCCCCGCCCTCGCCGCTGGCCGGGTCGTGGTCGCCGACCGCTTCTACGCCTCCACCGCGGTCTACCAGGGCTTTGCGCCGGGGGCCGAGATGCGATCGCCCACGCTCGATCCCGAGCGGGCGATCGAACTCAGCCTGCTCGCCACCGGCGGGCTGCTGCCCGATCGCACGCTGCTGCTCACCCTGCCGCCCGAGCGCGCCGCGCGCCGGCTCGAGGCGGCAGCACACGCCCGCGGCACCGACCGCTTCGAGCGGCGCGAGCCCGCCTTCCACGCCGCGGTGCACGAGGGCTACCGTCGGTATCGACAGCTCGCACCCGAGCCGGTGGTGACGATCGACGCCGATCGCGACGTGGACAGCGTCGCGGACGCGGTCTGGGACGCGGTGGCGCCACTGCTCGGAGGTGTGCGGCACACCGAGCAGGGGGCGGGCGCATGAGCGGCACACTCGCCGGCTTCGAGAGCGAGGCCGGAGCGCGCGGCCGCGCGGCGGCCGCCCTGCGGGTCGGGCTGCGCACCGCTCGACTTGCCCACGCGTGGCTGCTGTACGGACCGCTCGGCGCCGGCAAGCGCGCGCTCGCACGCGCGTTCGCGGCCGCGCTGCTGTGCCCCGCGGGGCGGGAGCGCGCCGAGGCGTGTGGCGGCTGCCGCGACTGCCGGCTCGTGCAGGCGGGCACCCACCCCGATCTGCAGTGGCTCGAGGGCGACGAGGCGCAGCGTGGCGCGCGCGTGCAGACGCTGCGCGAGGCGATCGCGGAACTTGCGCTCGCGCCGGTCTCCGCCCCGGGACGCGTGCTCGTGATCGAGCAGACCGACCGGCTGCACCCGGCGGCCGCCAACGGCCTGCTCAAGACGCTCGAGGAGCCGCCGGACGGGGCGGTGATCGTGCTGCTGACCGAGCGCGTCGACCGCGTGCTGCCCACGATCCGCTCGCGCTGTCGCGAGCTGCGGCTGCCCGCCGCGCGCGGCGCTGCGAGTGCCGAGCACGCCGCGATCGCGGCGCTGCTGCCCCGCTGGCTCGAGCACCGCGACGCCATGGAGGGGGGCGCGTGGGTGTGGGCAGAGCTCGCCGCGCTCGCGCGCCGGCGCGACGAGGAGGCGGGCGTGTCGTCCGAGCCCGCCGCGCTGCGCGCGCGCACCCGCACGTTCGCGCTGTGGCTGCTCGACGCGCTGCTCGAGCGGCTCCGGCTTCTCGTGCGCGAGGCCGCGCTCTCGGGGGGCGCGCTCGGACCGCTCGAGAACGCCCTCTCGCGGGTCGAGGAGGCGGCGCGACAGATCGAGGGCAACGCGCCCGGGCCGCTCGTGTTGGGGGTGCTCGCCGAGCGGCTCGACACCGCAGCCGGCCTGCGGTCTGTGCTGCAGCGTTTGTCGCAGCCGGTACAATCGGTTACACAGTAGAGACGCGTGGTGAACGGAGGCGAGGACCATGGGAAGCGTGGACGCGTTGGAACAGGTCCGGCAGCTCGTGCGCCGGCGCAGGAAGCACCCGGTGGACGCGTACGCCTTCATCTTCGACGCGCTCGACTACACGTTGCGCCGGATCGGCGAGCGGCGGCATGTCACCGGCCAGGAGCTGTGCGAGGGGATCCGTGAACTCGCGCTCGAGCAGTTCGGCCCCCTCGCGGCGACCGTCTTCCGGCAGTGGGGGATCGAGAGCACCCGCGACTTCGGGCGCATGGTGTTCGATCTCGTCGACGTCGGCCTCATGGGCAAGACCGAGCAGGACGACATCCGGGACTTCGACGACGTCTACGATTTCGCCGAGGCCTTCGATCCGCAGCGTGCGGTCGCGCTGTGCATGCAGAACGCCTGAGCCGGCAACCGGCGGGCGGCGCAGCCACCGGACGGGACACGCCGTGCGCCACCGCCGGGTGAACGGTATCGGAGCGTATCCGCACCCGGAGCGGTGCCGGTGACCGGGTCCGAACAGCGGGCCTCCGAGGACCGGAGCCCACCCCAGCGCACCCTGTTCACGAGCCGGCGCCGGCGCCTGCTCTACATAGCGCTCGTCGCGCTCGCCGCCCTGCTTCTCGCCTACCGGCTGCAGCGGGTGCTCAATCCGCTCCTGCTCGCGCTGCTGATCGCGTACGTGCTCGACCCGGCGGTGCAGTGGTTCGAGCGCCGTCTGCGGGGCATGCGGGCGCTTGCGATCGCGATCGTCTTCGCCCTGATCGCAGCGTGCGGCGCCGGTGTGGTGCTCTATTCGCTCGGCACCTCGAGCCGCGGACTCGAGGCGCTGCTCGCGCGCGCCACCGGCGGCTGGGCGCTCGTGGTGCCGCAGCGACCGCCCGAACTCGCCCCGCCCGAGGCGCAGCCGCCCGTTCCCCTCGCCGGGCGCGTGTTCGGCCGCGGCTACCTCATCGAGCAGGGCCCGGGCCTGCTTGCGCTCGATGTGAACCGCAACGGCCAGTGGGATCCGGCGTTCGAGCCGCTGTTGCACCGCGACGAGGACGGAGCGCTGACGCTCACCGAGGACGCGATCGCGAGGGGCTGGCGTGCGGTGCCGGGCTACCTCGACCAGATTCGCGACGCGCTGCTCGCGCGCTACCGCTCGCTCGATCCGGAACTCGTGCGCGGGCTGATCGAGCGGCTCAAGCAGAACACGCGCTGGCTGCAGGACGCGGCGAGCGCGATCTGGGGCTGGGTCACGAGCGAGCTGTTCGGCGGGCTGCTCACGATCTTCAGCTACGTGTTCCTCGTTCCGATCTACACCTTCTTCCTGCTGCTGGGCTTCCCGCGGCTGCGCGCCGCGCTGCGACGCTACGTGCCGGGACGCCACCGGCGGCGCGTGCTCGAGATCGGGGCGCGGATCGATCGCGCCTGCGCGTCGTTCTTTCGCGGACGGCTGCTGCTCGCGATCGGCAAGGCGCTGTTCGTGTGGTGGGGGCTGTGGCTCGTGGGGGTCGAGTTCTCGCTCACGATCGGCTTTCTCGTGGGACTGCTCGCGATCGTGCCGCTGCTCGGGCCTGCGGTGGGGCTGCTGCTCGCGGTGATCTTCTCCTACGGTCCGGTGGGCTGGGGCATGCGCATCCTCGGGGCCGCGGTGGTGCTCGTGACGTCGGAGGTGCTCGAGGGGCTCGCGAATCCGTTCGTGCTCGGCCGCGGTGTGGGGCTGCACCCGCTGACGGTGCTCGTGGCGCTGTTCGCGTTCGGCGATCTGCTCGGCGTCTTCGGCGTGCTGCTCGCAATCCCGCTCGCGGCCACGCTCAAGATCCTGGTGCAGGAGCTGGTGCTGCCCGAACTCGAGGCGCTCGCGGCCGAGGGGGAGGACGAGGGCGGGGG
>RFJN01000449.1 GCA_003694875.1 Planctomycetota bacterium
CCGGTGCGGCCGGGCGATCGCGTGACCGCGACCGCGACGGTACGCAAGGCGCGTCCGAGGCGGGGGATCTACGTGTTCGAGACGGTGTGCACCCGCCAAGACGGCACCCGCGTGCTCGAGGGCGAGGCGGTGGTGCGCTATCGGCCCGAGGACGAGTCCTGAGGCGCTGCGGACGCCAGACGCCACGCTCTTGTCCGGACGGTTCGGCCGTGCTAACGTTCGGGTACTTAAAGCGTGCGGGACGTGTGGGAGGACGGTGCGGTGACGCGGATCGACGCGACGGGGGTCGGTGGGCTCGGATCGGATCTGTCGCCGACCGGCGGTGGCGCCGCGCCGCTCGAGAGCGCGCTGATCGGTCGCAGCCGTGCGCTGGCGCCGGTGGTGCGTGGCGAGCGGGTGCTCGGGCCCGGCAGTCGGGGCGCGGGGCTGCGGCGGGTGCAGCAGGGCCTGCGTGCGCTCGGGTTGCTGCCCGACGGCGCGCACGCCAACGGGCGCTGGTCGGAGTCGGTGCGCGAGGCGCTCGTGGCGTTTCAGCAGCGCCAGGGCCTCGAGCCGACCGGGGTGATCGATGCCGCCACGGTGCGAGCGCTCGATCATGCCATGGCGCCGATCGAGGGTGCGCTGCGCGAGGCCGGGGCGGACGGCTCGATCAGCACCGAGGAGCTGCGCGCGGCCGAGCGCAAGCTGATCGAGACCTACGGCGAGGAGCGCGGTCGGCGGATCCTGATCGCCGCGCTCGGGCAGAACCCGGACAAGATCAGCTTCGAGGCGCTCGACTACATCCAGGGCCGGATCGGCTCGATGGAGGGCCACATCGCGCGCTACGAGCAGGTGCTGCGCGGCCACCTTGCCGGCGCCAAGCTGCTCGATGCCGACTTCGACGGCAAGCTCGACGCCGACGACCTCGTGTTCACGCGGGAAGCGGACGGCAGCGTGCGGCGCGAGCGGCTCGGGCGTGCGCTGCGCGATCGTGTCGAGATCGGGCGCGCCATGGTGGACGCCGCCTACGCGCTCGCCGAGAAAGAGCCCGAGTTCGGCGACCTCGAGTTCAATCCGGGAGCGTGGCGGCTCGAGGACGAGGATCTCGAGTACGAAGACGGCATGGGCGTCATGGTGCCGGCCGACGGTGTGCCGCCGTCGGTGGCGATCGAGGACATCTTCAAGAACACCGACATGTACGCGTTCGAGTGCGCCACCGCCCTCACGATCATCCGCTACAAGGCGATCCTCGACCTGATCGGGCCGGAGGACTTCGACCGCGCGTTCGCCGACCTGCGGGTGGGTCCGTGGGAGACCGAGGACGACGCGAAGCGGTTGTGGAAGATCGAGGGCTCGGGGGCACGCGGCGAGGAGCGCCCGGCGACCGAGGCCGAGAAGAAGCTCGTCAAGCCGGGCGAGTACACCTACTTCCGCAACTGGGACGTCTCGAAGGAGGCGTTCGAGGGCGGCTGGCAGGGCGAGAACGTGCTGTACCTCGGCGATGGGCTGTACTACGGCCACCCCTTCGGGGTCGTGTCGGGCGAGGACATCGTCGAGTACCTGAACAGCGCGCGCAAGGCGGGGGCGACCCGCTCGGCGTCGCTGCTCGATCTGCGGGCGCGCATCGATCCGAGCGTGTTCGAACTCGACGAGATCCCGAACGAGTAGCGGCTCGCCGGCCGCCGCGTCGAGGTACGTCGGGCGGGGGCCGTCGTGACGAGCGTGTGGGGGCGGTTGCCCGGTCCGGTGCGCGGGACCGCGGCGTGGCGTCGCCGAGACACGCGTTGCGGACGGTGCAACGGCTTGTCGTGAGCGGGCTGGGTGCGGGCGGGGATCGAGCCCCATCCCCGGAATGAGGACGAGGCGGGGCAGGGTGTCGCGTGCCGTGGTGATCGGCGTTCTCGTGTTGCTCGTCGCGAACACGCTGCTTGTTGCTTGCTCGCCGAGAGAGACGCTCATGGCGACCTTGTACGCGATGAAGTCACCTGCGATGGCAGCCTGCACGGACCGTGACCGTCGGAGCGACGGCGTCTCGCCGTCGCACCAGCAACGTTGGCGATGGGTCGTTGCACCGTAGCCCCGCCTGCCGGTGCAATGGCGACCCCCAACGCCCCCCGGCGACGGCGAGACGCCGTCGCTCCGACAACTCTGTGGCGCCTCGCGTGTTCGTCATCCGCCCGCCGTACGCTGTCTCCCTGAGATGTCGGCCGCCGCAGCGACGCAACGCATTCCTGAGAAGCATGTTGGGAGCGCCAACATCCGTTCGCTCAGGCGCACCGGGGGGGCATCCCCGCTCGCAGCCGCCACGGCCGGCTGCGGCGCTGCGTCGGCTGCGCGGGCGGTGTGTTGCACACCGCGGACGCCGCTCAGGGCCCTGCCGTATGCGCGGGTTCGAGCAGCAGCAGCGCGAGCAGGGCGGCGCGCTCGGGCAGCGACGGCAGGTGCACCCGCTCGCCCGCGGCGTGGGCGTCCGCACCGACCGGTCCGAGGCCGTCGAGCGTGGGGGTGAACGGGCTCGTGAGGTTGGCGTCCGAGCCGCCTCCGGCCTCGCCGCAGCGCAACGCGAAGCCGAGCGTGTGTGCGAGCGCCTGCGCGCGCTCGGCGAGCGCGACGTTGCGCGCGGTGCGCGGCATGGGGGGGCGCGAGAAGCCGCCGCGCACCGTGAGCCGCACCCGCGGATCGTGCGGCCGCAGTTGCTCGAGCTTCGCCTGGCACCGGGCGGCGACGTCGGGCTCGGGCGCGCGCACGTCGAGCACCGCGCGGGCGTGCGCGGCCACCACGTTGGGCGCCTCGCCTCCCTCGATCCGCCCCACGTTGAGCTGAAGCCCCGGCACGCCCTGCGCCCAGCGTTCGAGGTGCACGATCTGGCGCGCGAGTTCGCTGATCGCGTTCGCGCCCGCGGCGGGATCGAGCCCGGCGTGCGCCGCGCGGCCCGTCGCCGTGATCTCGAAACGCCCCACCCCCTTGCGCACGAGCTTGAGCCGGCCCTCGGGGCCGAGCGCGGGCTCGAGCACGAGGGCGCGGCTGGCCGCGCGCGCAAGCGGCACGAGCAGCCGGCGCGAGCCCGGGCTGCCGCGCTCCTCGTCGCCGGCCACGAACCACACCGGCGCGAGCGGCGGCACGAGTCCGAGTGCGGCGAGCGCCTCGAGGGCGAAGACCCCGAGCGCGAGCCCCGCCTTCATGTCGAACACCCCCGGCC
>RFJN01000450.1 GCA_003694875.1 Planctomycetota bacterium
GCAAGATCGAGATCCGACGCGCCATGCTCGAACTCGCCGAGGGGCGGGCGCACGCGGCGCTGCTGCTGCGCGAGCGGCTCGGCGGCGGCGGACTGCCGCTGTCGACCCGCGTCGACGAACTGCGCGCGGTGCTCGACCGGCTCGAGCGCAACGCCGGCTGGCGCGACGCCCACCTCGTGGCCACCGCGCTCGCCGCCCGCAGCGCGGGCGACGAGGACGCGGCACGCGAGTACCGCCGGCGCGCCGAGGCGGCGCGCCGGCGCATGCTCGAGGGTCTCGCGGAACACGAGGCGCAGGCGTTCGAGCAGCACCTGCGTGCGGTGGCGGCCTCGCTCACCGCCGGCCTGCCGCCCGAGACCGAACAGCCGTTGCCCGACGTCGCCGTGGCGCGGCTGCTGCGGGTCTACCGCTCGCTCGCCTCCGAGCGGGATCCGGACGAGCTGCTGCCGCGGGTGCTCGACGCCGCCGCCGGCCTCGTCGGCGCAGCGCGCGCGTTCCTGCTTCTCGAGGACAACCGGCGGCTGCGGGTGGTGCTCGGTCGCGGCGCCGGCGTGGCGCTCGACGCGCGCGCCGGCGGGCCGTCGCGCACGATCGCCGAGCAGGCGCTGCGCACCGGGCGCACGATCCGGCTCGAGGCGGCGTACGAGGATCCGCGCTTCGCGACGGTGCACTCGGTCGCGGTGGTGGGGATCGGCGGTGCGATCGCGGTTCCGTTCGCGGCGCCGCTGCTCTCGGGCACGAGCGCGAGCGGACCGCGGCCGCGCGGGGTGATCTATCTCGACGACGGCGGCAGCTCGCGACCGTTCACCGCCGAGGACGAGGCGGTGCTGCGCGCCTTCGCCGATCAGGCCGCGCTCGCGCTCGCCACCGCCAGCGCGCTGCGAGAGGAGCAGCGCCGCCGGCAGCGCGCCGAACAGAGCCTCGAGCAGCTGCAGCGCCAGCTCGCGCGCACCACCGCCGATCTCGTCTCGGTGCGCTCGGTGCTCGAGGCGCAACTCGGCCGCTACGGGGCGCGGTTCGAGGGCATGATCGGCCGCTCGCCGGCCATGCAGCGGGTCTTCTCGCTCGTCGAACGGTTCGCGCCCCGCGAGGTGCCGGTGCTGATCACCGGCGCCACCGGCACCGGCAAGGAACTCACCGCGCGGGCGATCCACGCGCGCAGCGCCCGGCGCGAACGCCCCTTCGTGGCGATCAACTGTGGGGCGATCCCCCGCACGCTGCTCGAGGCGGAGCTGTTCGGCCACGAAGCGGGCGCGTTCACCGGCGCCACCGCCCGCAAGGCGGGCATCTTCGAGCAGGCCGACGGGGGCACGGTGTTTCTCGACGAGATCGGCGAGACGCCGCCGGAGATGCAGGCCGCGCTGCTGCGGGTGCTCGACTCGGGCGAGCTGCGACGGGTGGGGGCGCGCGAGACGACGCGCGTCGACGTCCGGGTGATCGCGGCCACCAACCGCGATCTCGCCGCCATGGTGCGCGAGGGCAGCTTCCGGCAGGATCTGCTGTTCCGGCTCAACGTGGTGCAGATCGAGCTGCCGCCGTTGCGCGAGCGGCTCGAGGACGTGCCGCTGCTCGCCGAGGCCATGATCGAGGAGATGGCCGAGACGACGGGCGTACACCCGCCGCCCACCCTCGGCCGGGCGGCGCGCCGGCTGCTGCTCGCGCACGACTGGCCGGGCAACGTGCGGGAGCTGCGCAACGTGATCGCGCGCGCGGTGGTGCTGTGCGAGGGGCCGGAGATCGGCCCCGACGACCTCGTGTTCGACGGCGGCCGGCCCGAGCGCGCGCCCGCGGCGGGCGGCGGCCCGCCCGAGCCGAGCGCGGAGATCATCGACTTCCAGGCCGCCAAGGAGCGCTGGATCCGCTCGTATCTGGAGGCGGCGCTGCGACGCACCGCGGGCAACGTGACGCGGGCGGCCGAACTCACCGGCATGAAGCGCCAGGCGTTCGGGCGGCTGCTGCGGCGGCACGGCGTGGACGCGGCGCGTTTCCGACCGCCGAAGGACCGGAGCTGAGGAGAGAGCATGGCCGAGCGTTCGAGCCGTATCGACGACACACAGCTCGCGCAGCGGGCGGTCGAGTTCGGGATCGCGTCGCCGCGCGAGGTCCGCGCGCTGCTCGAGCGCGCCCGGGCGAGCGACCCGCCCACCCCGCTGCTCGAGTTGCTCGTGGCCGAACACCTGCTGCCGGCTCGCGAGGCCGAGCGGCTGGCACGCGGTGAGCCGCTCGCGCCGCCTCCACCGCCGCCGCCCGAGACGGCGCTGCCCGAGCGCTTCGAGGACCTGCTCGGCTGGCTGCTCACCGAGACGCGACACGACGAGCTGTGGCTGCCTCCCGGCAGCCCACCGCTCGCCCGGTGCGGCGAGCACCTGCAACCACTCGCCCCGACGCCCGTGGCCGCGGAGACGCTGCACGACTGGCAGCTCGCGTGCTTCGGGGCCGGTGGCCTCGCGCCGCTCGCGGGGGGGCGGACGATCACGCGCTGGATCGTGCACCCGGCCGGGCGCGTACGGGTGTGGCTCACCCCCGCCGAGGCAGGGCCGACGCTGCGCCTCGTTCCGCTGCGCCCGCTTCCCGACCGCCTTCCCCACCGGCTCCCACCGGCGGTGGCGCGGCTCGCGCACCTGCCGCGCGGCCTGGTGGTGCTGGCCTCGGCGCGGCGCGCGCTGCGCCGGCAGGCGCTGACCGAGATGATCGAGGTCCTCGCGCACAACCGCGCGGTGCACGTCGTCGTGATCGAGCCCACCCTCCGGGTGGCGCTTCCGAGCGAACGGGCGCTGGTCGTGCAGCGGGAGGTGGGGTTGCACGCCGCCTCGTACGCCGGGGCGCTGGCCTCGGCGCTGCGGCAGGATCCGGACGTGATCGTGGTGTCGGAGCTGCGCGAGCCCGACGCCATGGCGACCGCCGTGCAGGCCGCCGAGACCGGCCACCTCGTGATCTGCAGCGTGCACGGAACCGATCCCGAACAGACGGTGCGCCACCTCGTCGACGTGCAGTCGCACACCCGCCGCGACCTGGTACGGGTCGCGCTCGCGGCGTCGCTGCAGGCGGTCGCGGCGCTCGACGAGGTCTGCGACCTCGAGGGGCAGCCGCACTGGATCGCCGACGTGCTGCCGCGCAGCGAGGCGCTCGTGCGACTGCTGCGCGAGGACCGGCTGCACCAGCTCGAAACCGTGAGCCCCTCGGCCCTCGGTCGCGTCGCTGGCGACGAGCAGGTGCTGCAGCTGCTGCGAGCGCAGCGAATCGGTCGGCTCGAAGCGCTCGCCCACCTGCGCGCCACGCCCCTCGCCCCCCGTCCCTGAGCCCCCGGAGAGCACGCGCCATGAACGCTTCCACCACCCCGCTGCCCGATCCCGCGGACGGCCACGCGTGGCTGCTCGCCGTGCTGCGGCTCGGGGTCGAACGACACGCCTCCGACATCCACCTCGTGCCCGGCGAGTGGGTCCGGCTGCGGATCGAGGGCGCCCTGCGCGTGCTCGAGGGCAGCGCGGTCCCGGACGCCGCGACGCTCGAGGCCGCGTTGCTCGGCATCGCGGCGCCCGCGCTGCGGGGGGCGATCCGCACCCGTCCGGTCATGGACTACCGCTACCGCGCGCCGTGGGGAAGCTGGTTTCGCGTGAGCACGTTCCGCGAGCGCCGCGGCCTGGCCGCCTCGCTGCGGGTGCTGCCGGCGCGCGTCCCCTCGCTCGAGCAGCTCGGGGTCGATCGACACATTCTCCGGGTGGGCTACGCGCCGCCGGGGCTGGTGCTGTTCGCCGGACACGCCGGGGCGGGCAAGACGACGACGCTCACCGCCACGCTGCAGCAGCTGTTGCGGCGGCACGACTGGGTCGTGCACACGGTCGAGAACCCGATCGAGACCGTACTGACGCCGGGCCGCGGCGCGCTGGTGCGACGCGAGGTGGGTCGGCACTGCGCGAACGTCCGGGACGGGATCGAGGAGGCCATGGCGCAGGAGGCGGACGCGATCGTGATCGGGGATCTGCGCGAGGCCGACACGATCCACGACGCGCTGCGCGCGGCCGAGACGGGCGCGCGCGTGTTCGCGACGGTGCACGCCTACGACACCGAGCGCACGATCGCCCGTCTCGTGGACTGCTTCCCGCCCGAGCGCCGCCAGGCGGTGCGCCTGCAGCTCGCCACCGCTCTGCGGCTGATCGTCTCGCAGACGCTCGTGCCGCTGCGCTCGGGCGGCCGGAGCGCGGCGACCGAGATCGCGTTCGGCGGACCGGCGCTCGCCGCGCTGATCCGCGAGGGTCGCGAGCACGAGGTCGCCACGCTGCTCGAGGCGGGCGGGGCACGCGGCATGCACACCCTCGACCAGCGGCTTGCCGAGCTGCTGGCCTCCGGCCGGCTCGAGCCGGAGGTCGCACGCGCCCGCGCGGTGCACCCCGAGACGATCGGACGCCGGCACGCGGAGACGGAATAGCCTCGAGCCCCGGGTCGTACCGCTGCTCGAGAGCAGAACGAGCGTACCGACAGAGGAGGAGAGCAAGCCGATGACGGCCGAGCCGAGTTGCACCGCCCCGTCGCTCGACGTGGAGCGCGCCGTTCGCGAGCGCTACAGCAGCGGCGCGGCGTGCTGCGACACCAACCTGTGCTGCCCGGTAGCGTACGATCCGC
>RFJN01000070.1 GCA_003694875.1 Planctomycetota bacterium
GACGGTCCGGATCCCGCGCAGCAGCACCCGGCAGCCGAGTTCGCGCGCCTTGTTGACGACGAGCCCCTCGAACGCGATCACCTCCACGTTCTCGAGGTGCGCCACCTCGTGCCGGATCAGATCGACCCGCTCCTGCATCGTGAACAGCGGCCGCTTGCCGGTGTTCACCGCGACCGCCACGTAGAGCTTGTCGAAGATCCGCGCACCGCGCTCGATCAGATCGAGGTGTGCGCGCGTGATCGGATCGAAACTTCCGGGATACAGCGCCATGGCGGCTCCCCGTGATCGGACATCCCGCCTCTCGACCCGGCGGGTCCGCCGCCGGCTCGGGACGCGAAGGCGGACGCGATTCTATCCGAGCCGCCCGGGAGGGCCAACCGATCCGGGACGAACCCGCCGGTGGGCTTGCCGGCGGCTGCGTCCGCCTCTCCCCGGTTGGTCGCGCGCACGTTCAGGGGGTAAACTGAGGCAGCCGCACCGCGCGGGCGCTCGGTCCGCGCGGCCGTGCTACAGATCCGTGCCCTGGAAGAGGAGTCGCACACATGCCGGTTTCGACGCCAGAACGCTTCGCACGGGCTGCCCGGCGGTTCGCTTCCTGGTGGACGGCCGTTGCCGCGACCGTCCTGCTCACCACCCCCATTGCCCTCGCCCAGAACGCGTTCTCCCGGCCGGGCGGCAGCTTCCATACCGGGCGCGACAACACGAGCACCGCCGGTCCGGCCAACAGCGGCAGCGTGGCGAACGCCGTCGCGTTCCAGAATCCCCCGTGTCCCGGCAAGGTCCTGCTGACCGGCATCGACGACGACAACGACGGACTCGACGACCGTTGGCGGGTGCGCAGGCCCGACGGCACCGAAACGAGCCCGCACATCGTGCGCCCGCTCGTCGGCTGGCGTGGCGCGGTCGACGGGGCCGGCCCCTTTCTCGACGAGAACGCACCGCTGCCGGTGCTCGGCCTCGGCCAGTGGATCGACGGCGGGCACCCAGACGGCCCCGATCGCGAAGGGTTCGCGCGCAGCGACGAGCCCGGCGACTACGTGTTCACCATGCGGCTCGACCTCGCCGGCCTCGCCGCCTACGAGCAGGTTCTCACGGTCGTGGCGGAGTGGGACGCGGTCGACGAACTCGTCGAGGTCCGGGTCAACGGCGTCGCGGTTCCGGGGATCGGCGCAGACGGTGTCGCCGACTTCATCGACAACCGCACCGGCCGCCGCGTCGCCGGCACCGAACGCGCCGACAACGCCCGGCAGATCCACCGCTTCGTGCTCGCCGACCCCGACCTCTTCGACTTCGGGCAGCGCGGCGACGAGACCGTGATCAACACCATCGAGTTCGTGGTGCGGCACGCCGACACCGGGCCGGTCGGGTTGCTCGTCACCGCCGGCGAGGACACCTCGGTGCCGTTCACCAACGCGCCGGTGGGCCCCTTCGAGGTGCCGGCCTGCATCGCGCCGGGCGTGCCGGTCTACTACGACGGCGAGGTCAGTTGGGCTGGCACCGTCTCGAGCGACGCGAACGATCTCGGCCTGCCGCCCTCCGAGCTGATTCCGTCGAATGTGGCGATCGATCAGCGCTTCGTCGTCGTCGAACTGACCCCCGAGAACCGGCGTGCGCTTGCAACGATGCTCGCTGTCACGCGCTCGCTCCTGATGCAGCACGAGCCCACCGCGCGCGCAAACGACGATCTCCAGCATTCGGTCGATCCGGACGAGCTTGCCGGCCGCTTCCTGTACCTCTACCAGACCGAGAGTTCGGTGCCGTGTCTCGCCCTCGATCGGCTCGCCAAGACGGGCGCGTTTCGCATGGTCGGCCATGTGGACGGCAACTCCGAGTTCGAGGAGGTGCCGCAGCGACGGCTCGCCGACAGTCTGCGGATCCTCGAGCCGATCGATCCGCGCACCCGCCTCGTGTTCTTCAGCCCGCCCATGGCGCAGGGACGCTTCGTGCCGTACGTCTTCGACCCGTTCGGGACCGTTCGCCAGGAGCAGAACCCGTCCCGTCTCGTGTACGATCTGCGGGACGATCCGGCCGTGCCGTGTGCACCCTTCGGGGACGTGCCCTTCGGACCCGGCAGCGGGGGGCTGACCGACTTCCCGGGTCAACTCCCCGAGCCCCCGTCACTGCAGAGCTGGATCTGGTGGGGCACGAGCGACCGCCCGCCCGTGCTCAGCGAGCACGACCTGGACTGGAGCTTCGATCTGTCCGGAGGCGGCGGCTTCGCGTTTCCCGCCGCCGTGACCGGTCCTCCCGGCCCCGGCACCGGTTCCCCGCCTTCGACCACGGGCACGCTGAAGACCCTGCAGGCCGGACCGCGCGACAACACGCCCCCTGAAATCGTCGACGCCCAGACTGCGGGCATTAGCAGCACCAACGCCCCCGTGCTGGCGAACACCACGCTGCGCGTCTTCGAGGGCGACGAACTCGAGGCGCAGATCTTCGCGATCGACGCCGACGGCGATCCGCTGTGGTACGGCGTGCTCGACGTTCCCGCGGGCATGCGCTTCGACCCGAAGCAGCACATGCTCACCTGGAAGACCGAACTCGGGGACGCAGGCACCTACACCGTCACCGCGCTGGTCACCGACGGGCAGGCGAGCGCCAAGGCCCCCGTCGAGATCCAGGTCCTGCCCGCCCGCGGGCTGCGCGGCGGCGCGAGCGGCTGCGCCTTCTCCGGCCGCGCCGCGCGTCCGGGCGACGCCACGATCCTGCTGCTGCTTCTGCTCGGCGCCGCCTTCGTGCGCCGGCGCCTGCGCGGCTGACAGCGATCCTGTTCGACCCAGGCGGCCGCGGCTCCGGGGGGCGGAACCGCGGCCGTTCTCCGTTCCGAACTCGATCGGCGTCAGAACACCGTACGCCGCTTCCACGGATCCTGCCCCAGCGGATCCTCGAACAGCTCCAGCGGGTTGAAGTTCACGCTGAAGCGCACGTCGTTCTCGCCGAAGTCGGCATCCACCGCGAGTTCGAGCACGAAGCGGTGCAGGGTGCGCCGCAGCGCCACGCGGTTGGAGACGAACGAGCCCGACACGAGGTCGTACTGGCTCGAGAGCGTCAGCCCCCAGCGCGGCCCGAGCCGCAGCGCGATCGAGCCGCCCACCGCCTCGTTCGTCTTCTCGAAGGCGAAGTACGAGGCCGCAAGCGAGACGTCCGGATGCGGCCGCAGCGCCACGGTGGCGCTCGCCCGCTCGCGCGCGCCGCGCTCCGGATCCCAGACCGCACGCGCCCGCACCGCGAAGCCCGGAAACGGATCGAGCCGCAGCCGCGCACGCAGCCGCCCCCAGCGCCGACCGTCCGCCGGGTCGGGCTCGGGCAGCCAGCTTCCGGCGAGCCGCAGATCGAACAGATCCCGGCGGCGCCAGCGCTTCTCGCCGGGCTCGCTCCCGATCGCGACGAGCCGGTTGCGCACCGACCACACGATCGCACGCCGGTAGCGCGTGCGCTGTTCGATCTCGTCGATCGGGATCAGGTCCTCGGGCCCCAGATCGTCGTACCACAGTTCCTCGTAGCCCACCGAGGGCGTGAGGACGTGTCGCCAGCGCCAGCGGTCGCCGACCTCGAAGTCGCGCCACAGGTCCGCGGTCAGCACGGCCCCGCCCCGCAGCCGCGTGCCCACCCGCTGTCCGGCGGCCGGATCGAGCAGCTCCGAGAAGCCCGAGACGCGCGCCTGCGCAAAGGGCAACAGCCGCAGCCCGCCGAACCCGATCGGCCAGCGCAGCACCTGATCGAGATCGGCCCGGTCGACCCACGTCTCGAGCCGCCCCGGAACGAGCACGTCATCGGGGTACCGCTGCCGGCTGCGGCTCACGCGATACGACACCTCGAGATACGGCGGGCGTCGCAACGGCAGCAGCGGCTGGCCGATCCAGTCGAAGCGCAGCCGCGGCAGGTGCTCCACCTGCTGCTGGAAGTCGTTGAGCCGTCCGCGTACGAGTGCCGTCGCGGCGCGGTTGTCCCGTCGCCACAGCACGTAGCCCGCGCTCGTCTGCTCGCGGCCCTGCTTGGCCTCGCGCTCGTAGAACTCCGACAGCACCCGCTCGTCCGACAGCCAGTTCAGCTCGATCTCCGGACGCAGCCCGGCGCCGATCTCGCTGCGGTGGAACAGCGCGATCCGCGCCCGATCGTGCCTCGGTGGCGGTTGTGCGAAGCGATCGGTCCCGAAGTCGCGCACGTACCACGCGAGCAGATCCCCCTCGAACCGCCGGTGTCCGCTGCGGTCGCGCCACCGACCCTGCAGCCCGCCCGCCGGCCCGCGATCCCACAGCCCGTCGGCGAGCGCCTCGACGACGAGCTCGCGCCGCGGCACGATCGGCCACGCGGTGCGCACGTAGGGACCGAACCGCCGCGCCTGTCCGAGCTCGATCCGCGGCGCCCAGCGCAGCCAGTCGGCGTCCCACGGCACCGTCCACGGCAGCGAGAGCAGTGGGGTGCCGAGCACCTCGAGCGTGGGGGCGCGCACCGTGCCGGCCACCCGCTGTGCACCGTCGGGCTCCTCGCGACGAGCGAGCGTGAGGCGCGCGGCGCGCAGCGCCCAGTGCGGCCGCTCGAACGTACACGTGGAGACCTCGGCGTCGCGCGCCTCGAAGCGCGACAGCCCGCCACTCGCCTCGATCGCCCCCGCTCGTACGAGCAGCGACGCGGCACGGGCGCGCCCCGCCGCGCGCCCGCGTGCCCACAGCGCGCGGCCGCGGCCCTGCTCGCTCGCGCGCAGCGTCACGCGCCGGAAGCTCGCCCGCCCGCGCTCGAGATCGACATACGCGCGCTCGCCCACGAAGCTGTCGTCGTACAGCCGCAGCACCACGTCGCCCTCGGCGTACACAGCCCGCAGCCCCTCGAGCGCACCGTCCTCGATCCGCCCCCAGAGCACGAGCCCGCCCTCGGCGAACAGCTCGAGCGCACGCCCCACCCGCAGGTGGACGCCCGGTCCCGCCACGGCCACGCGCCCGCGCGCCGCATCGATCTCGAGTTCGCCCCCGTGTTCGAGCAGCAGCTCGCGCCGCGCCTCGTGCTCGAGGAGCTTGCCGAGCCGCCGCCCGGCGGGCCCGAGCCCCTGGGCGCGGGCGAACGGCAGGCCGAGGCACAGCGCCGCGGCACCGAGCAGCGCACACCGCACAGCGAGCGGTTCCCTACCC
The DNA here is from genome assembly GCA_003694875.1 of Planctomycetota bacterium. Lineage (GTDB taxonomy): Bacteria > Planctomycetota > J058 > J103 > J103 > J103. The sequence goes on from RFJN01000070.1 coordinate 5,127, forward strand.
GGCATCGAAGGCGCGCACCGCGTCGATCACCCGCCCGCGCTCGTCGGCGGTCAGCTCCGGGAAGATCGGAAGCTGCAGCACCTCACCCGCCGCCCGCTCGGCCTCCGCGAGCCCCGACTCGGGAACCACGCATCGCCCCGCGAGGGCGGGCTGGCGGTGCAGCGGCAGCGGATAGAACACCGCGCAGCCGATCCCGCGCGCCTGCAGGTGCTCGCGCAGCGCGTCCCGCCGCCCCTCGAGCACCCGCAGCGTGAACTGGTGCAGCCCGTGTCCCTCCGGCAGCTCCGGCAGCACGAGCCACCGAAGATCGGCGAACGCCTCGCGGTAGGCCTCGACGTGCGCACGACGCGCGGCCTGCGCCGACTCGAAGCGCTCGAGCTTCGCCGACAGCACCGCCGCCGAGAGCCCGCCGAGCCGCGAGCACAACCCGAGCGCGGTGTGGTGGTAGCTGCGCGGCGGCTCGGTGCCGTGCCAGCGCAGGCTGCGCAACCGTTCGGCGAGCGCGTCGTCGTTCGTGGTCACCATGCCGCCGTCGCCCGCCCCGCCGAGGTTCTTGGTGGGATAGAACGAGAAGCAGCCGAGGGTCCCGATGGCCCCGGCGCGCCCCGGCGGCCCGCTCGCCCCGATCGCCTGCGCGGCGTCCTCCACGACCGCGACCCCGCGCTCGCGCGCCGCCTCGAGCAGCGGCCCGAGATCGGGCACCCGCCCGTACAGGTGCACCGGCAGCACGGCGCGCACCCGTGCGCGAGCGCGCACGAGCTGTGCTGCCCGCTCGACGTCGAGGCAGAAGGTGGCGGGATCGATGTCGACGAACACCGGCGTCGCGCCGGTACGCGCGATCGCGGAGGCGGTGGCGAAGAACGACCACGGGGTGGTCAGCACCTCGTCGCCGGGTCCGATCCCGAGCGCGAGCAGCGCAAGCACGAGCGCGTCGGTACCGGAGCCCACCCCCACCGCGTGCTCGCAACCCACAAGCGCTGCGATCTCGCGCTCGAGCCGCTCGACCGCCGGGCCGAGCACGAACGACTGCGTCTCGAGCACCCGCGCGACCGCGCGATCGATCGCCTCCCTGTGCGCGAGGTAGCCCCGTCGCAGATCCACGAATGGCACCGGTTGCATGCGCGCACTCTCTCCGTCACGGTCCGCGGGCGCGCCGAGTATAGCGGCTCGGGCCCACGGGAAAACGCCGGGCCGGGCCTCTACGCCCTCACCCGAGACCGAGCTACACTGTCGGAGCGGAGGGCGACCGCGAGGAAATGGCGATAC
>RFJN01000451.1 GCA_003694875.1 Planctomycetota bacterium
CACCCCGTCGCGGGAGCGGGCATGGAGACGACGGCGAACCCGTGGACCCCCATCGCGATCCCCCGCACGAACGTGTCGGCAACCGAGCAGCGCCACGACGGAGTTCTCCACGGGGCGTCCGTCGGGAGCCGCATCGACTCCAATCTCGATCTGCCGACCGCGACGGGCTGGACGATCGGCGATCGGGCGAGCTTCCGCTTCACGGGCTCCATCGACGAGTTGCGCTTCAGCGACCGGGTGCTCGCCCCCTCGTCGTTCCTGCACGCCTCGATCGTCGTCCCCGAACCCGGGCCGGCGGCGGCGCTGGCGCTGCTCGGTGCGGCGGCGCTGCTGCGTATGCGACGCGCTCGGCCGCGTGGTTGAGGACGCTGCTGTTCGCGACACTGCTCGTGCTCGGTGCACGCGCCCGCGCCGAGACCCCCACGTGGGTGCCCGATCGGCCCAACGCCACGGTGGCGCCGGTGGTGCTGCCGCTCGGGTACGTGGGACTCGATATCGGGCTGCGCTACGAGGGCGACCGTCCGGGCGACGAGGACCGGCTGTCGGTGCCGATCAAGCTGCGCTACCCGGTGACCGCACGCTGGGAGCTGCAGGTCACCGCCTCCCCGCTCGACTGGGAGGATCCGCCGCACGACGACGCGCGCATGGGCGTGAGCGATCTCGCGGTCGCGAGCCGGACGGTGCTGACCGAGGGCGGGGGCTGGCGCCCACCGCTGGCGCTGGAACTCGGCGCGACGATCCCCACCGGTTCGATCGGGCTGGGCAGCGGCTCGCCGAGTTTCTATGCGCTGCTCGCCACCGAGATCACGCCCTGGGAGGCGGTGTGGCTCGATCTCAACCTCGGGCTCTCGCTCGAGCCGCTGCGAGGCGTGGGCCGCGGCTTCGTCGCCGACGAGTTCGCGAGTGCGGCGCTCGGGCTCGATCTCGCGGGACTGGCGCTGCCGTATCTCGAGCTGAGCTGGGCGGCCGCCCACGCGGAACCGGGCGCCGACTTCCTGCAGCTCGAGCTCGGCACGGTGTGGTTCGTCACCGAACGCGTCGCCCTCGACGCGATCGTCTCGACGGGGCTCACCGCCCCGGCTCCCGATCTCGCCGTCGCGTTCGGCGTGTCGGTGCTGCTCGAGCGCTGAGCGTGGCGCGTCCCCCCGGCGAGCGGCGGAGGCGCGTCGCGCCAACGCTTGTACGGCCACGTCCGTTCGTTAGTATGAACATTCCCTTCAACCGTATGAACAGCGAGGATTCGCCATGCGCCGCACCGTGCGTCTCGCAACTGCCCTCGTGGTCGTCCTGTTCGTCGCCGTCTCCGCCGCCCGCGCGCACTTCACGATCGTGCTGCCCGACGCGTCGTCGGTCCGCAAGGGCGATACGGTGCGGCTCGACATGCAGTTCGGCCACCCCTTCGAGCACGAGCTCGCCGACATGCCGCCGCCCGCCCGCCTCGCACTGCGCTCGCCGACGGGGACGATCCGGGAGCTCACCAACGCGGTGTCGCTGTACCGGACGTTGCCGCTCGGCAGCGGCAAGGCGCGCACCTACCGGGCGCGCTGGCAGCCCGATGTGCGGGGCGACTGGCTCGTCGATCTGCGTACCGCGCCCATGCGTCACGGTGCGGGGCTGCAGCGCGACCACGTGAAGCTCGTGGTGCACGTGCAGGCCGAGCGTGGCTGGGATGCGGTGCTCGGACAGCCGCTCGAGATCGTGCCGCTGACCCGGCCCTACGGGCTGTTTCCGGGGGTGACGTTGCGCGGGCAGGTGTTCGCGAACGGATCGCCGCTCGCGCAGGGCTTCGCCTACGTCTCGGTCGAGCGCTACAACCCGCGTGCTCCCAAGACGCTGCCGCCCGAGGAGCGGATCACGCGCACCGAGCGCACCGGGCCCGGGGGCACGTTCGCCGTCACCCTGCCCGAGGCCGGCTGGTGGGTGATCGCGGCCGAGCGGCCGCGCCGCACCGAATCCGCCAAGGTCCACGAGCGCGGACTGCTGTGGGTGTACGTGCCGCCGGTGTCCGCGGACGCGAAGACAGGACGCTAGGGGCCATGCACATCTCGGACGGGGTACTGCCCACGAGCGTGCTGGCGATCGAGAGCGCGGCGAGCGGCGCCCTGGCGCTGTGGACGGTGCCCAGGCTGCGGGACGCCGACGTTCCGCGCACCGCGGTACTCACCGCCGCGTTCTTCACCGCGTCGCTGATCGCGTTTCCGATCGGCGGCACGAGCGTGCACCTCACGCTCGTGGGGCTGCTCGGCGCGGTGCTCGGTCCGGCGGCCTTCCCGGCGGTGCTCGTGGGCATCGTGCTGCAGGCGGCGCTGCTCGGACACGGCGGACTCACCACGATCGGGGTGAACGCGCTCACCATGGGAAGCGGCGCGCTCGCGGCGGGCTGGCTGTTCCGCCGCGCGCCGGTGGCGGACGCGCCCCGTCGCGCCGCGCGCTGGGCGGCGGTCTCGGCGGCGTTCGGCTTCGGGATCTCGCTCGCGATCTACGTGGCAACCCTGCTCGCGGCCGGCAGCGCACTGCGCGACGTGGCGCGGCTCGCGATCCTCGCCAACCTTCCGGTGCTCGGGCTCGAGGCGCTCGTGGCGTGGGCGGCGGTGGGCTTCATCGCACGGGTGGAGCCGCGGCTGTTGCGGCCCGCCCGTCGGGTCGTGGCGACGGCGTTCGTGCTGCTCGGGCTGGGGCTCGTGGCGGCGCCCCCGGCGTTCGCGCACGGCGCACGCATGGACGCGCAGATCCGCGGTCGCAACCTGCACGTGGAGGCGTGGTTCACCGACGGCACGCCGATCGCGGAAGCCTCGGTGCGCGTGGAGGTGCGCGGTCCCAAGGGCGGCGGGGGCAAGGCGCGCGTTCTCGAGGGGAAACTGTCGAAGGATGGGGTCTGGGACGCGGAGCTGCCGCCCGGGGCGGCGCGCGTGCACGTGGTGGTGCAGGATCCGACCGGCCACCGCGCCGAGCAGCGACTGACGGTGCTCGGGGGGCGGACGCAAACCGCGGCGGGCCGCCACGCCGGGCATCACCGCGAGCGCGTTCCGTGGCTGCGGGTGCTTCTCGGCTTCGGGGCGATCGCCGCCCTCGCGCTGCTGTTACACCGGCTGCAGCGCCGTCGCGACGCGCCGACGGGTGAGAGCCCGTCGTCGTGAAGGCGCTCGTGCTGCACGAGCCGCACGCCCCGCTCGCGGCCGCGCGGTGGCTCGAGCGCTGGGACGCGCGGCTGCGCGTGCTCGGCTTCGGACTGCTCGCCTTCACCGCGGCGCTCGCCCACACGATCCCCGGCGCTGCCCTCGCCGCGCTCGTGTCCGCCGCGTTGCTCGCCGCCGGCGGGATCGCGCCCTCGCAGGCGTTCGCGCGGCTGCGCTGGCTGCTTCTGTTCCTGGTGCCGATCGCGCTGCTCGTGCCGTGGCGCGCCGGGGGCGATCCCACCCCGCTGTTCGCGGCGTGGTCGTGGGGGCCGCGGCGTGGCGGCAGCGCGCTCGCCCTGCGGCTCGGGCTGCGCGCGCTCGGGGCCGGCACCGCCGCGCTCGGCGCGCTGGCGGTGGGACCGTTCGACCGCACGGCGGCCGCACTCGGCGGACTCGGGGTGCCGCGCCGGCTCGTGCACATGCTGCTGCTGACCTACCGCTATCTGTTTCTGTTCCGCGATCAGCTCGGGCGGGTGCGCGCGGCCCTCGGCTCGCGCGGTTTCGTTCCGCGTGCGGGTCTGCACACCGCGCGGGTGTACGGCGAGGTGATCGGAGCGCTGCTGTTGCGGGCGGTCGCGCGCACCGAACGGGTCGATCAGGCGATGGCGTGTCGCGGCTTCGACGGGCGGATTCGGGTGCGGCGTGCGCGGCGACCGGACACGACCGATCTCGGCAAGCTCGCGCTGCTGCTCGCGCTCGCGGTGCTGCTCGTGCTCTTCGACCGGGGGGTTTTCGCATGAGCGAACCGCTGCTCGCCGTCTGTGGCCTCGAGCACCGCTACGCCGACGGCACGACCGCGATCGGCGGGATCGATCTCGCGATCACGGCGGGCGAGCGCGTGGGGCTCGTCGGCCCGAACGGGGCCGGCAAGTCGACGCTGCTGCTGCACCTCAACGGGGTGCTGCTGCCGAGTGCGGGCGAGGTGCGGCTCGGGGGACGGCCGATCGGGGCGGACTGGCTTCCCGAGGTGCGCCGGCGGGTGGGGGTGGTGTTCCAGGATCCGGACGACATGCTGTTCACGACGCGGGTCGAGGACGACGTGGCGTTCGGTCCGCTGCACCTCGGACTGTCGGAGCAGGAGATCGAGCGGCGCACCGAGCGCGCGCTCGCGGCGGTGGGGGCGAGTGCGTTGCGCGATCGCGCGCCGCACCGGCTCTCGCTCGGGCAGAAGCGCGCGGTCGCACTCGCGTGCGTGCTCGCCATGGAGCCCGAGGTGCTCGCGCTCGACGAGCCCTCGAGCAACCTCGATCCGCGGGGACGCCGCGCGCTGCTCGCGCTGCTGCGCGACATGCCGCAGACGATCGTGCTCGCGAGCCACGACCTCGAGCTCGTGCTCGCGCTGTGTCCGCGCGTGGTGGTGCTCGACGGCGGGCAGGTGGTGGCGGACGGCCCGGCGCGGGAGGTGCTCGGCGACGAGGCGCTCATGCTCGCGCACGGCCTCGAGCGCCCCCACTCGCTCACCCCGCACCCGGGTGCGACGCACCGGCACTGAGCCGCCTGCGCCGCTGTCGCCTCCGTCCGGGCACGAAGAAGCGCACGGCCGCGAACGCGTCGCGACCGTGCGCCGGTACGTCGGGGCCCGAACCGCGGCCCGTGCGTCTACTGCCGGGTCTGGAACGTGGCGTTGCCCGGCTCGAGGATGCAGCTCCCGATGCGCACCTTGACCCGGTAGGTGCGGTCCGGCAGGAAGATGGCGGGATCGAGCCGCAGGTTGAACTGCCAGTGCTCGGTCTTGGTGTCGCCGCTGTCGCTGTCGCTGTCGCCGCCATCCCCGTCGTCGTTCTGGTAGACGAAGCACAGACCGGGGTTGTCGATGATGTCGCTGTCATCGCTCGCGCTCGCGTCCTCGGGCGCGTCGGGCAGGGTGACGCTCGTGCCCGTCGTCACGTCGTAGACGAGGATCTCGGGGCAGGTGGGCTCGAGCCCGAGATCGAGCAGCAGCGCGTCGAGCGCCTGCTGGCCCGCCACGGGCTGACCGGCATGCAGCAGGTCGAACTTCACCGGCAGGTTGCGACCGATCTTCTTGCGCTTGCCCATGGGCGGCAGGAAGTCGCCGGCGGTGAACGATCCGCACAGCTGTGTGACGTTCTTCGCCACCGTCGAGCTGCAGCTGCCGTTCGAGACGGTCAGCGTGACGATCGGATCGCTTCCGAGCACCACGCCCGTCGGGTTGGGATCGGTGGAGGTCTCCGGGACCGCGCCCGGCCCGAACGACCAGAACAGACTCGCACCGCTGCTGCCCCCGGTGTAGACGAAGTCGTAGCTCGTGCCGTGGTCCACGACCGCGAAGTCGGCCGCGGGCACGACGGCGCCGTTGGTGCGGATCGTGTTGGTCGTGGTGTTGGTCTGCACCGGCGGGTTGTTGTCGAAGTAGATCGCGGCGCTGTTGGTGATGGTGGTGCCGTCGGCGAGCGCCGGCTTCGGATCGATCGTGTAGGTGAAGAAGCCCTTGTTGGCGTCGGGCTGCGTGGGGTCCGGTGCCGGGAGCTCGATCCCGTCGAAGCGCACGATCAGCGTTCCGTCCGGCTCGATCTGTACACCGGTCACGGGGTGGCTCGCCCGCACGAGCTGGAAGCTGTTCCAGTCGAGGTCGGGATCGAGCGCGTTGCGCACCACGATATCGTGGGCCGCTCCGGCGCCGGTGTTCTCGAAGCGCACGCGGTAGGTGAGCGTCTGCGGCTCGATGTCGCCGGTGCTGCCGCAGCCCCGCGGCCAGACCGTCATGTCGTTGGGATCGCACCCGCAC
>RFJN01000071.1 GCA_003694875.1 Planctomycetota bacterium
GCGCCAGCCGCGGCCCACCCGCGGCCCCACGAACAGCTCGTCCGCCGGCGGATCGACCCGCCCCCCCGTGGCCGCCGCCACCCGCTCGAGCCGGCGCAGCCCCGCCTCCGGATCGGCGGGTGGCTCGTCCTCGGGCGAGCGCGGCAGCGCCACCGGCGCGAGCGCCACCCCGACCCCCTCGTCGAGCTGCACCGCCGCGCGGTAGGCGCCGAGGCGCTCGAGGGCAAAACGCGCCTCGAGCCGATCGGGTGCGACGCGCTCGAGCACGAGCGGCACCGCCCGCCCCGCGGGGTCGAACACCCGCCCGCGTACCCGCGAGAGCAGCGACTCCGCGCCGCGTTCCGCCTCGATCACGAGCCGCCCCGTACGCCCGCGCCGCTCGAGGGAGGCGAACAGGGGATCGGGCAGCTCCCCGCCCGCGCTCCAGCGCACCATGGCCTCGAGCAGATCGCTCAGCCCGGGCCAGTCGCCGAGCGGACCGCTCAGCTCGCCGTCCACCTCGGCGAGCAGCGCCACCGTGCGGCCGAGCCCCACCGAACGGAAGCTCAGGATGGGGGCGTGGTTCTCGTCGAGGCTCACCGCGGCGAGCTGCGCCTCGGGCCGCAGGTACGCGATCGAGTAGCCGCCTATGCGCGGGAAGGCGAGGGGCAGATCGCCGAGGGTGCGCAGCGGCGGGCGCGCCTCGACGTCGGTGGGCTCCCGCACGAGCGCGGCCTGCAGCACCGTGATCGTCTCCTCGGCGAACACCCGCGGCAGATCGGAAGGATCCTGCACGAAGTGGATGCGGCCGCCGCCGGCGCGGGCGAGCGCCTCGAGGAAGGCCGCGTCGGGGTCGCTCGGCGCGCCGAGCGCGATCACGCTGATCCCCACCCCCGCCCGCTGCAGCTTCGGCGCCACCTCCTCGACGAGCGCGTCGGGCTCCTCGGCGTCGGCGGCGTCGGCGAACAGCACGATGTGCCGGGTGCGGTCGGGCGCGCGGGCGAGCTGCTCGGCCGCCGCACGGATCGCCGTCGCGGTGTAGATCCCTCCGCCCTCGCTCTCGATCCCCATGATCCGCGCGATCAGGCCGCCGTGCTGCTCGACGGGCGAGAGCGGCAGGACCACGTGCGCCGACGAGTCGACCGCGAGCACCGCCACGAGATCGCCCGGGCCGAGAAGCCGCACCGCCTCGGCCGCCCCCCGGTTCGCGAGCTCCATCTTCGTGAGCCCCCCCGCGACGGTCATTCCCATCGAGCCCGAGCGGTCGAGCGCGATCGCGAGCGCGACCTGAAACCGCCGCTGCTCCTTGCGCACCTCGAGCGAGACGGGCAGAACGGGCTCGATCGGGCTCGCGCGGTAACCGCCCCGGCCGAAGCTCGCCGCGCCGCCGGTCATGACGAGCCCGCCGCCGAGATCGCGCACCCAGTGCGCGAGCGTGCCGAGCGCACCGGCCGGCAGTTCGCCCGCCAGCACGTTCTCGAGCACCACGGCGCGCACCGCGTCGAGCGAGTCCAGATCGAGCGGCGCCGTTGCGGGCGCGGACACGAGCACCTCGAGACCCGCGGCGCGCAGCGCCGTGGTCAGCCGATCCTCGCGCCCGCCGGGCGTGACGCACAGCACGCGCGGCGTACCGAGCACCCGCACGACCGCACGCGCCACGTCGTCGCCGGGGCGCGCGTCGTTCGCGCCGACGAGTTCGGCCCGGTAGTGGTGCACCCCGGGCTGCTCGATCCGGTCGCGAACCACGATCCTGCTGCGCCCCGCCTCGAAGCGCCGCCGTCCCTGTGCGATCAGCGTCGCGTCACGCCAGACCCGCAGCGTCGCCTCGGCCGGCACGTCCGCCTCGATCCAGATCGGCACGGCGAAGTGGCGTCGCGTCTCGACCTCGCGCGGCGGCTCGATCGCCTGCACCGCCAGATCGAGCACCGCGCCGCGCCGCAGGGGGACGACGTCGACGCGCACCCCGCGTCGCGCCGCCTCGAGGGTGGCGGTCTCGAGTTCGTCGCCGTGGTCCTCGCCGTCGGACAGCAGCAGGATCGAGCCCGGCCGGCCGGCGGGGATGCTCGCGAGTGCGGTGCGCAGGCCCGCGGCGATGTCGGTGTGGTCCGGCTCGGGGACGGCCGGCAGCTCGCCCTCCCACGGCTGTTCGCGCGGCGGCCGCACGAGCTGCGCCCGGCCGGCGAACTGCACCACGCCGATCCCGTCGCCGGGCCGGCGCGTCCGCGCCGCCTCGCGTGCGAACTCGCGCAGCCGCTGCACCGGATCGAACTCGAGGGTGGAGCGCGAGCGATCGACCGCGAGCACGAGGTCGCGGCCCGCGCGGTGCGCGCGCAGCCGCGGGCCGGTGAGCGCCCCCACGAGCAGGAGCACGAGCAGCAGCCGCGCCACTTCGACCGCCCGGCGCTCGCTACCGCGCCGCCGCCAGAGCCACCACAGCGGCGCGAGCGCAAGCAGCCACGCCTCCGGATGCGCGAACTCGATCATGGCTGCGCTCCTCGCCGCGCGTTGCGTTCGAGCACGAACCAGTCCCCCCAGACCAGCAGCAGCGCCCCGAGCGCGAGCCAGGGCCACAGCGGCTCCACCCCCGGCTCCGCCGAGGCGTCCGCCTGCCGCTGCAGCGGTCGCTTCTGCCGCGAGGTGGCGGCCGTGGTGGCCGGGCTCGCGAGCGAGCCCGACTCGCGCGGATCGGTGGGCTGCACCACGATCTGCGCGCGGTCGTCGCCGCCGGCAAGCCGGTAGAGCCCCGGCAGCGTCGGGCGCCACGAGGCGAGCCGGCCCTGCGGCTGCGCCTCGAGCCGCTCGCCCTCGGGCCCGAGCAGCGTGAGCGGGCGCTCGATCGGTTCGCGGCTGCGCCACAGCACGAGTTCGCCCGTGCGGACGTGCTCGCGTGCAAAGCCGGGCAGCCGCTCGGCGGCGCCCTCGCACACGTTGGCGATCCAGACCGGCCAGTCGCGCGAGCCCTCCGGCCCCTCGTAGCGGGGGGCGAACTGCAGATGCAGGCGCCAGGGATCGCCGGGCCGGCGCTCGGGCTCGGCGCTGATCAGCGCGATCCCTCCCTCGGCCTCGAGCAGCGCCGCTCCCGGCAGCGCGAGCGCGGCCACGGGCCACGCCACGTCATCGAAGCGCACCCCGCGCATGACCGGTTCGTCCGACGCTGCGAGATACGGCGGCAGCACGCGGCCTTCGGGTGTGTGCACCGCGTGGAGCACGATCGCGGTGCTCCAGGGAGCGAGCGGCGGTGCGGCGCCCGCTGCGACCACGAGATCGGCCCCGCTCTGCTCGGTGGCCGGCCGCGCGCCGGCTGCCTCGAGCGCCCGGTCGATCGCGAGCGCGGCCGTGAGCGTGACCGGCGCCGCGATCCGGTAGCGCACCACGCGCGGGACCGGCGGCGGTGCGATCGCCCGATCGTCGAACGGCAGCGCGTCGGGATCGAGCGCCACCTCGAGCGGCACGGGCATGCGCGGCATGGGCAGCGACAGCTCGGCCGGCTCGCCGGGCCGGAGCGAGAGCTCGCGCACGAGCAGCGGCTCGCTCGGGCCGTTCGCGGCGAGCGCCCGCACGGCGCAGCGGACGGTGCGCGGCTCGGCACCCCAGTGCTCGAGCGTCACGAGCAGCCGCTCGCCGGACGGTGCGTCGGGGTCCTCGGTGCGGAAGGCCGCGAGCACGGCGGTGTTGTCGAGCGGCCGGCCGAGGGTGCGCAGCTCCACGCCGGCGGGCGTCGAGTCCGGGGCGCGATCGGTGAAGAACACCACGCGCCCCTGCGTGCCCGCCACCGACAGCGCGAGCTCCAGCGCGGGCTGCGGATCGTGATACGCAAGCGCGGCCCGCCAGCGCTCGAGCGCCGTGTCGACCGCCCCCGTCGCTCGCTCGGCCGAGAGCAGCACCTCGGGCGGATCGCCCGTGCCGATCACCGTGAGCCGCACCCCGCGACCCTGTTCGGCGAGCAACGCTCGCGCGGCGGCCCGCGCGCGATCGAGCACGCTCTCTCCCGGCGACAGCACCGCCTGCATGGAGTAGCTGCGATCGAGCACGAGCACGAGCGGGCGCGCGGCGGGGCGGTCGAGCGCGAGGCCCGCCACGCCGAGCGCGCCGAGGGTGGCGGCGAGCAGCTCGAACAGCAGCGAGAGCGAGCGCACCGGCGGCCGCGGCTGGCGTCCGCCCTCGGCGCTGCGGCGCGCGGTGTCGAACAGCCACAGCGCGGCCGCCGTGCGCCGGCGCCTGTGCACGCGCAGCAGGTGCAGCGCGAGGACGCCAAGGACCGCGCCGAGCGCGAGCAGACCGAGGGGCGCGGTGAGCGTCAGCATGGCAGGGGCTCGATTACACGGTGGTGCAGCAGCGGGCCCGCGAACATGGCGGCGGGCTCGGCTGCGGTCACGGGACAGAAGATCGCCGCGGCCGCGCGCGCGGCGCGCTCCCAGCTCTCGAGGTGGCGCGCGAGACGTTCGCGGTAGCGGCGGCAGGCGGCGCTGTCGAGCTGGAGCGCGAGGCGCTGACCCGTCTCCGGATCGAGCAGCTCCACCGCTCCCTCGCTCTCGGGCGCCCGCTCCCACGGATCGAGAAGCTGCAGCAGCACGAGGCGTGCGGCGTCGTGCGCGAGCGGCCCGATCTCGCGCGCCGGCTCGCGCAGGAACAACAGATCGGACACGACCACCCGGATGCTGCGCGGCCGCAGGGTGCATAGCGGCGCGAGGTGCGCCGGATCGGGGCCCGCGGGCTCGGGCAGCGGCGCGCCGGGGGGCAGCCGATCGCCGCCCGCGCGGTACAGCCGCGTCTGCAGCCGGTCGGTGCGCGCGTAGGCGCGCCAGTCGAGAAGGCGCGGATCGTCGCCCGGCACGTAGTCGCGCAGATCCTCGAGCTCGAGCGAGCTGCCGGTCCCGAAACCGGCCCGCTCTCCGAGCGCACCCCGCAGCGGGATCTCCGGCACCACGAGCCGATAGCGCAGCGCCTGCGCGCGCGCGGCGGCGAGCGCCCCGTCCACGGCCCTACCGCCCATGGCGCAGCGCCCGCCGCTCGCGCGCCGCCGCGAGCACCTCGCGGATCGCACGTGCGATACCGGGAAGCGCGATGAGAAGCAGCAGGCCGTCGATCGCCCACATGGCTTGGAGCGGCGCGCTCGGCGGCCATTGCGCTCCCCATGATTCGAGCGTCCAGGCGAAGTCGAGCAGGTGACCCATGTGCCACGAGCCGACCCGCCCCGTGACCACGAGGTCGAACAGCACCGGCGCCACGAATCCGAGCACGGCGACGACGAGCGTCGCGCCGCGCGCGATCCAGTTGGCGCGGCTGCCCGCGCCGAGCCGGCTGCGGATCGCGTGGCCGAGCAGCGGATAGAACAGGAGATAGGGCAGCGCATTGGCGAGAAC
>RFJN01000072.1 GCA_003694875.1 Planctomycetota bacterium
AATGACCACCACCGCCGTCACCACCGTCGGGCGTGCGCGCCAGCTCGTGCAGCGGATCGAGCACGCGCTGCGCACCCCGCGCCACAACCTCGACCGCGACGCGCTCGAGCCCGTCGCGCGCGAGTACGCCGAACTCTGCACCCTCGTCTCCGAGCGGCTCGCACGCTGCCAGGAGTTCGCGCTGCGGGGGCTGCACGCCGAGGTGGTCGCACTCTGCGAGGCGAGCCCCGACGCGCTCGAACTGCTCGCCGCGCTCGACATCCCCGCCCTCGACGACTGGATCGCACTGTGCCACGAGCTCGGACTGCCCGCCCCCACGCCGCTGCCGCTCGAGGCGGCCGAGCTGCTCAACGACACCTACGCGCGCCACGAGGCGCTGCGCAAGCTGCTCGATCTGCAGCGGCGACTCGTGCTCGCCCGCGCGCCCCTCGCACGGCGGCTGCCGGTGCTGCGCGCGCTCGCCGCCCGCGACCCCGAGAACCCGCACTGGGCGCGGCTGCTCGCGAGCCACGAGACGGCGCGGCTCGAGGAGATCCGCGCGAGCGCGCAGCGCGCGGCCGCCTCCGACGACCTCGAGACGCTCGAGGCGCTGCTGCGCGAGCTCGAGGACGAGGGCTGGCGCGAGCGTCCGCCCGCCGCGCTGCAAAAGCAGATCGCCAACGCCTGCCGCCGGGTCCGCGACGCCCGCACCGTGGCCGAACTCGAGGCACTGCTTCCCGAGATCGAGGACGCCTTCGGCGCGATGGACCTCGAGCAGCTCGCGCAGCTGCACGACCGGTGGCAGGCGCTCGCAGACGCGCTCGAGGGCGCGCTTCCCGGCGAACTTGCCGAACGCAGCCGCACCGCGTTCTCCTGGCTCGAGGCGCAGCGCGCCGAGGCCGAGCGGCAGCGCACATTCGAACAGGCGAGCGAGGCGCTGCGGCGCGCGATCGAGACCGACGCGCCCGAGCCCGAGCTGCGCCAGCGCTACCTCGAGGCGACGCGACTCGGTCTCGAACTCGATCCCGCCCTCGAGCGCCGCTACCGCGAACGGCTGGAGGTGCATGCGCTGCGGCAGCGACGCAACCGGCGCAACCGGACGATCGTGCTCACCGCCGCCGCCCTCGCCCTCGCCGGCGCCCTCGTGCTGATCGCGCGCGACCGGCTGCGAGCACGCCGCATCGAACAGGCCGCAAGCCACATCGGCGCCGCGCTCGACCAGAACCGGCTCGAGGAGGCGAGCGGACTGTGGGAGCAGCTTGCCCGCCGCGACCCCGCGCTCCTCGCCGCCCCGGAGCTCGCCGGGCTCGAGAAGCGGCTCGCACAGGCGCAGGAGGCCGAGCGGGCGCGCCGCAAGCGGTTCCAGGCGGCGCTCGAGCGCGCACACGCGGCACTCGAACGCGGCGCGTTCGCCGCGACGCACGAGGCGCTGCAGGCGGCCCGCGACGCGGCGCGCACCGACACCGAACAGCAGGCGCTCGCCGCGCTCGGCACACAGCTCGCCGCCGCCGAACAGCGCCGCCAGCGCGGGATCGACGAGCGTTTCGAACGCGACGCGCGCGCTCTGCTCGACGAGATCCTCGCCCTCGAGCCCGCGACGATGGAACGCGACATGGAGCGATTCTCTGCGCGGCTGCAGGCGCTGCGCCGGCGACACGCCGCGCTCGCAACGCGCCGCGACGTGAGCCCGGAGCTGCACAAGCTGCTCGAGCCGGCGCGGCTGCGGCTCGAGGCGCTCGCGAAGGCGCGCGAGGATCGGATCGCACGGCGCAAGGCGGACGAGGCGGAACGGATCGCGCTCCAGAACCTGCCGCGGCTCGCGCACGACGCCGAGCGCTACGCCGAGGCGCTGCAGCAGCTGCTCGAGCGCTATCCCGACTCGGGACGCGCCGACGCCTTCCGCGCCGCGCTCGCGAACGCGCGGGCGTGGAAGGCCGCGCAGGCGTGGTTTCGCCTCGTCGGCCCGTGGGCGGACATGCCGCTGCCGCCGTCGGTTGCCTCGGCCGAGCAGCGCGCCGAGGCGCTCGAGCGCTACCTGCAGGCGTACCCGAAGACGCCGTGGGCGCAGCCCGCGCGTGAGATTGTGGCCTACTACCGGCGGCTCGCCGAGATCGCCGCGCGCCGGCTCGAGCGCTTCGCCGCGGTGCGCAAGCTGCTCAACCTGCCGTTGCTCGCCTCGGTCGAGATCGTCACCGACAAGGGGAACGGCAAGCGCTACTACCTCGCGCCGCGACAGCCGGTCTTCGATCAGGGCGATCGCCTCTCGCTGCCGGTGTTGCGGAGCACGAACGTCGAGAAGTGGGAGCGGATCCGTTTGCCGAAGGACCGGATCGAGGGCCCGGCACCGAGCCCCCAGGCGCGGCTCGCGGGCCGGTTGCACCAGCGGCTAGATCTCTACCGGCCCGACGAGGAGCCGAGGTTCTGGCTGCGCTTCGCGAAGGAGGTCGCGGCCGCGCACGACGTCGACCCGGTGCTGCGCGCCGCGCTGCTCGCTCGCGTGCTGCCCTACGCCGTCGAGGACACCTGGGGCGCGGAGCAGCAGGTCGCCGAGTGGGTGGCGCGGCTGCAGGATCGCAAGGTCGTGCCGTGGGTCGATCCCGACGACCTCGAGGCGCGGCTCGAGCGGGAGCGCATGGAGACGCTGCTCGCGAGCTTCGACTTCGACGCCGCGCTCGCGCGCAGCGAGGCAGCCCGCCGCCGCGTCGAGCAACGCATGCGCGAGCTGTTCGTCCACGTCCTGCGCCACGGGGTCCTCATGCGCAGCGACGACCTGCGCTCGTGGCACGTCGC
>RFJN01000073.1 GCA_003694875.1 Planctomycetota bacterium
ACCGGCCGCAGCCGGCCCGACGAGCCGCTGCCGCCAGCGCGCGCCCGCACGCTGCGAGCGCGTCCCCGGACCACCCGCCGCTGCCGACCGGATTCCGAGACCGGCGGCGTCACCGCGTCGGTCTCGCCCCCGCTCGGCTCGGCGTCCCGCCCACTGCGCGCTCGTGCGGCGCGCGCCGCCGCACCGCCGTTGCGCCTTCGTCGTCCGTCCCGGCTCACGCCCGCCGCTATCCTCTGTGCCGGCTGCCCATGATACCCGATCCGGAGAGCGCATCCAGCCGCGCATGCGAGTGCCACGGGCTCCGACGATCCCGCAGCACGGCGGCTACAGCGCGAGGCGAGCGACGATCTGCAGGCACGCGTTCGCGAGCAGCCCCGCCACCACGTCGTCGAGCGCGATCCCGAGACCCCCGTGGCAGCGCTCCGCCCAGCGTACCGGCCCCGGCTTCGCGATGTCGAACAGGCGGAAGAGCGCGAAGCCCGCCACCGCGCGCGGCACGAGTCCGAGACCGAGAGAGCCCGTGCCGACGAGCGCCACGAGCAGCCCCGCCACCTCGTCGCTCACCACCTGCTGCGGGTCGTCGACCCCGTAGCGCGCGATGGCCACCGGCGCGAGCCACCAGGTGAGCCCGAACCACAGCAGCGCGAGCGGTGCGAGCGCCCACTCCGCGCCCGCGGCCCCGAGCGCGACGAACTGCAGCACACCGAGCAGGGTTCCCGCGGTACCCGGCGCCCACGGGCTGTAGCCGAGCCCGAACGCCGAGAGCACGGCCAGGGCGGCCCGGCGTCCCGCGCTCATGGCGCACCGTCGTGCGCGGGGCCGCGGAACAGCAGCCGCGAGGCGTTTCGCACGTACACGAGCCCCGAGACGAGTGTCGCCCCGAGCGCGAGCCACAGCAGCACCACGAAGCTGTAGCGCAGCCACAGGCTCGAGGGGTGGCCCACGTACAGGATCCCCGCGCCGATCGCCACGCTCTGCGTGGCCGTCTTCGCCTTGCCCCACACGTTGGCCGGAAACGGCACCCCGCGCGACTCGGCGAAGCCGCGGATCGTGGTCACGAGCTGCTCGCGCGCGAGCATGAGCACCACCATCCAGCCGCTGAGGTAGACGGTCAGCGGCATGAGCAGCACGAACGCGCCGAGCGTCATGACCTTGTCCGCGAACGGGTCGGCGATGCGGCCGAGATCGGTCTCGAGCTTCCAGCGGCGCGCCACGTAGCCGTCGGCCACGTCGGTCAGCGCGGCGAGCACGAACAGCGCGAACGCACCGTCGAACAGGCGGGTGAGCAGCGAGTCCTGCGCCTGCAGCCCCGCGTGCGCGGCGAACAGCCCGCCGCGCAGCCGCTGCCAGGCGAGTTCCCCGCTCGCGTCCACCGGCAGCTTCAGCACCTGCGTGCAGTAGATCAGCAGGCCGAAGAAACCCGCGGCGAGCACGAGCCGCAGCGCGGTCAGTCGGTTGGGCAGGGCGGTGATCTGCTCGCGCAACGGCAGACGCCGGCGGCGCTTCACGGCAACACCTCGGCCTCGAGATCGTATCCGCGGGCCGCGCGCACCTGCACCCGCACCACGTCCCCGGGCTGCGGGCGCGCGTCGCCGACATGGATCCGCACCGTCGTGTCGATCTCCGGCGCGTCACCGTAGCTGCGGCCGAGCGCGACACCGGGCGCCTCGAGCCGGTCGATCATGGCGTCGAACGTGTGGCCGACCAGCGCCTCGTTGCGCGCGAATGCGATCTCCTGCTGCGCCGCCATGAGCTCGTCGCGCCGCCGCTGTCGCTCGGCCGGATCGAGCATGCCGGGCATCGTCGCCGCCGGGGTGCCGTCCTCCTCGGAATAGGCGAACGCGCCGAGCCGCTCGAAGCGGAAGCGGCGCACGAACGCGAGCAGCTCCTCGTGATCGCGCTCGGTCTCGCCCGGGAAACCGCAGATGAACGTGGTGCGCAGCACGAGCCCCGGGATTCGCTCGCGCAGCCGTTCGAGCAACGCCTCGGTGCGCGCACGCGGCGGACGGCGCATGGCGCGCAGCACCGGGTCGGCGATGTGCTGCAGCGGCATGTCCACGTACTTCACGACCTTGTCGAGTCCCGCGATCGCGTCGATCAGCGCGTCGTCGAAGTAGGCCGGATACGTGTACAGCAGCCGGATCCAGCGCAGCCCCTCGATCCGGTCGAGGTCGGCGAGCAGAGCCGCGAGCGTGTCCTCGCGTCCGAGATCCTGGCCCCACTGGTTGGTGTCCTCGGCGATCAGCAGCAGCTCCCGCGCGCCGTCGGCCACGAGCTCCCGCGCCTCCTCGAGGATCGCCGCGCGCGGCTTCGAGCGGAAGCGGCCGCGGAACGACGGGATCGCGCAGAAGGTGCAGCGGTGGTTGCAGCCCTCGGCGACCCGCAGGTAGGCGTAGTGGCGCGGGGTGAGCCGCAGCCGCGACGTCTCGGCGCCGTAGGGCAGCGACGGATCGATCACGTGCACCCGCCGCTCGCTCTCCCGAGCCGCCATGGGCAGCGCACGGGGCCGGCTGCGCTGCGCGGGCGCATCGAGACGCGACAGCAGCGCGCCGATCTCGCGCTCGGCGGTGGTGCCGACGAACAGATCGACCTCGGGAAGCTGCGCGGCGAGCTCGTCGGCATAGCGCTGCGCAAGGCAGCCCGTCACGACCACGTGCCGCAGCTCCCCGCGCTGCTTGCGCTCGGTCATCTCGAGGATCGTGTCGATCGACTCCTGCTTGGCGTCCTCGATGAACGCGCACGTGTTGATCACCACCACGTCGGCGTCCTCGGTGCGGCCGACGAGTTCGTGCCGCTCGGCGAGCCGACCGAGCATGACCTCGGAATCGACGAGGTTCTTCGCGCAGCCGAGGCTGACGAGTCCCACCCGCAGCGCCGCGTCCGCCGCGGTCTCCGTCCGTCCCGTGACGTTGCCTTCGCTCACACCCTTCGTCTCCGCAACGGCCCCCGGCGCATGTTCGAACAGCCGATTGTACCGGGCCCGGCCGGCTCGACAAAGCGCGCGTCGGCGGGACGGGCGCGACGGCGCGGGTCCGATAAGGCGCGGCGCCGGGGGTGTGGGACGTGTTTCACGCTGTCTTCGGGATTTCTGTAACGCTTTGTGTGGAGGTCGGTTGCAGAAAAACTTCGAGATCGGGCTCAAGAGGTTATCGGCGCATGGACGATCCCTGCATTGGAAGCGGGGGCGAGAGGACGCGGCCGCCGCCATGGTCCTGAGAGGAGAGACGACCGTGAGCAAGAAGACCCGGACGACGAACTCGCTGTACGAGGGCGCGGTGCCCGTGGGCGGCGAGCTGGGCACATCGACCTCGAAGTTCTGCGTGGACGACAAGGTCGTCATGTTCTCGAGCGTGGTGGGCGATGCCCTCACCCCGATCCTCGAGGAGAACTGGCGACGCATGAACCGTTCGCGCGACCGGCGCTGGGTGCGCAACCTCGCGATCTGGGACGACAAGCGCGGCGACTGGCGGTACGTGGGCGCCATGACGCGCTCGAGCGAGACGCCCAACTGGTTCACCGAGCGCGGGCTCGTGCAGAACATGGACGACGCGTTCGTCGGGCTGCAGGCGGGCCTGTTCCTGCTCAACAAGGAGCGCACCAAGGACGGCAAGAAGCCGCTCGACAAGATCGGCATGGGCTTCGGCATCCCGGTCAAGGCCGGTGAGAACGCCGCGGACGAGTTCTTCAGCTACCTGCGCACCCGCCTCGAGAAGAAGGGCGAGCAGTCGTTCCTCACGATCAAGGCGAAGAACGTCGCGACCGGCGAGGAGGAGACGATCCGGATCCAGCTCGCGTTCGTGGCGATCCAGTTCCAGGGCTACGGCGCCTACATGGCCATGCTCTTCGGCAAGTACGGCATGAAGCTCTACAACACGTACGTGATCGACGTGGGCCACGGCACCTGGATCAAGCTGCCGGTGATCGACAACGAGGTCGACATGCTGCTCGCCGACTCGATCCCGTACGGCATGCACACGATCACCGAGAACATCTCGCGGGTGATCTTCGAGAAGTCGCGCCAGCGCTACCGGATCCCCGAGCAGCGCGTCATGGAGAAGCTGCCGCGCAACGAGACGCGCATCGAGGTGCCCGGCGAGGGGGTGTTCGACTTCCGGCCGGTGCTCGACAACGAGCTGCGCGACATGGTCGACAAGATCCTCGTGCGCGTGCGCCAGGATCTCGGCGAGCTGAGCCGCCGCGGCAAGTTCATCGACTACTTCGCGATCGTGGGTGGCGGCGCCCCGCTCGTGTTCGAGCCGATCAAGAAGGGGATCCAGCGCTACTACGACTGGAACGACGAGGTGACCAACGCGCGGGTGGTGGACGTGAGCACGATCGGGGTGCACCCGCGCACGATCAACTCGGTGGGCTTCATGCTGCTCGCACGCGACCAGATCGCGATCGAGCTCGATCGTCCGGTCGACCCGAGCTTCGGCGTGCGCGAGCTCGTGACCGACGAGCTCAAGGGCGACGGCCGCGATCTGCGCGCCTCGCGCCAGCCGCTCTCCAAGGCCGTGATCAAGAGCTGATCCCGGTCGCCGTTGCGCTGCCGGCCCCCCTGTGCGGCGGGCCGGCAGCGGCCGGTCCGCCACACGTCCGACCAGCCGCCTCCCGGAGGCC
>RFJN01000452.1 GCA_003694875.1 Planctomycetota bacterium
ATCGAGCTGCCCGAGCCGCCCGCCGGTCGCGGCAAGGCGGCGGCGCCGGTACGTGAGCCCGCACGCTGGATCGGCGAGCAGCCTCCGGGCCGCTTCACGCCGATCCGGGAACCGGTGCTCGCCGCCATGGGGGTGCACCTCGCGTGCGCCGAGTCCGTCCCGGCGCTCGTCCGGCTCGTGGGCACCGATCGCGCCCCCGAGGTCACGCTCGCGCGGGAAGCGGACGACACGCGCGCGATCGAGGGCCGCGAGGTGGTGATCGACCTCGAGCGGGGTGGCGGTCGCGCCGTGGTGCGTAGCGTGCAGGGCGCAAGCGAGCTGCGCTGGGAGGGCGGCGGTCTGCGGGTGGCGCCGATCTACCCACCGTTGCCGGTGACCGCGCCGCCGTCGGTCCCGTCGGAGATCGATCGGACGCTCGAGCACTGGCTCGAGACCGAGGGGGCGTCCGATCCGTGGCTGGCCGGCCGGGTGCGCGAGGAGCGCGCGCTCGGCGGAGTGTGGCCCCGGATCGTGGCGCTGGGGCTGCTCGCGCGCTTCCGGCAGCCGTCGCGCGATTCCGAATTGCGTGCGCTGACGGTGCAGCGACTGCTGCGCGGCGAGCGCATCGAGAGTCTGTGCGTCGAGCGCGAGGCGTTTCGCGAGGCGGGGGCGCCGTTGCAACGGTTCGTGGAGGACTGCGCGGCGGCGGTGGCGGCATCCCTGTATTCGGAACTCGTGGAACTCGACCAGGCGGAGGAGGACGAGTTCGGGGGGCCTGCGTGGCGTCGCGCGCTGGCGTCAGTGCTGCGGCAGCGCAATGACCTCGAGGGGCCGGCGCTCCTGCTGCGGTCGGCGAACCACGCCGGGCGCCTGGATCCGGTGCTCGCCGCTCTCGACGAGGAGGGTGAGCTGCTCATGCGCTCGCTCGAGCAATCCCTCTGGCCCGAGCCCGAGGAAGCGCTGCGCCGCGCGGCGCAGGTGCACCCCGAGGCGTGGTGGAGCTGGCCGGCGCTGTTCGAAGGCGACGATCCCGGGCACGAGGACGTCTAGCATGGGGGCGCTCACGCTCTGGCGCGAGGAACCGAGGGCGCTCGGGGCGTCGGATCGACGCGAACTCGCGGCCGTGCTGCGCGCCGCACCGTGGTGCTGGCCCTCGCGCGAGGCTGAGCCGCAGCGCTTCGCCGAGGCGCGGGAGCTGACCGGTTGCGAGAGCGTGCCGGCGCTGCGCGCGGGCCAGGCGCTGCTCGTGAGTGTGCAGCGCAACGCGGCGTCGCTGTGGCGGATCGGCCCGCCGGAGCCCGCGTCGTTCGACCAGACGGCGCCGTTCGACGAGCGCGCACGTCGGGCGTGGGAGGAGGCGGCGCTCGCGTTGCCGCGCTCGCTGCCGGTGCTGTGGCGCCCGGTGGGCGTGCTGCGTGCCCGACTGCCTCGTGCGGTGCACCTCGGCACGTACGCGACGACGGGTGCGCTGCAGCCTCCGGCGCGGCTCGAGGGCGCCTCGTTCGGGCTCGCCTTCTTCCTGGCGCAGGCCTCGGAGGTGCTCGACTGTCCGCTGCCCGCCGACGTCGTGGGGTGTGCGACCGTCGACGCACACGGCGCCCTCGGTCCGGTCGAGGCGCTCGATCGGAAGCTCGAGGCCGTGGCGCGGCTCGCACCGGGGGTCGAGCAGATCGTGGTCGCCGCCACGCAGCGGGACGAGGCGCGGCGGATCGCGGACGAACTCGGTGCACCGTGGCGCATACGCGGCGAGAGCCGTGCCGATCGGGCGCTCGCGGCGCTGCTCTCGCCCGAGCGCGTCGCCGAACGTCTCGTCGACGCGGGCGCCGACCCCGAGACGCGTTCCGCGCTCGTGCGCTCGTTCTACCGCCTCGCCATGGGACGGCGCGACGCGGTGCACGTCTGGCGGCCGGTGGCGCGTGCGGCGCGGCTCGCGCTCGATCGCTGGCCCGATCTCGATCCGGCCGAGCGCTACTGGCTGCGGTTCGCCGAGGCAGTGGCGCTGCGGCACGACGGCAAGCCGGCGGCGTTGCCCCTGCCCGAACGGGTCTGGCTCGAGCGGCTGCCGCGCTCGGAGCGCACCGCGCACCTCGCGCACCTGGTGCAGCAGGCGGCCGACACCGGCTCGCCCGAGCCCGAGGCGATCGGGCCGCTGCTCGAGCACGAGCTGCCCGCGACGGTGCACGAGGCGTTCGCCCCGCAGCTGCAGCTTCTCGGCGCGCTCGCGCGCCTCGAGGCGGTGACCGGGCGGCCACGGCACGCGCTCGAGCGGCAGCTCGCGGTGCTCGAGGGCTGGCTCGAGCGCTTCCGGCCCGAGGAGGCCTCGTACCCGCTTGCCGAGGCCTATCGGCTTGCGGGCGCGCTCGGCGACGAGGCGGCGTTCGAGCGCGCGGCGCAGCTCGAGACCGAGATCTCGGCGCTCGGGGCGTTTCCGGGAGACGGAGCACAGTACGTGGAGGTGGCGCGCGGGCGGGCGCTCGCGGCGCTCGGTCGCTTCGGCCAAGCGCGCGAGCTTCTCGAACCGCGGCTCGAGGATCCGGCCACCGTCGACCACGTGGCGGCCGCCGCCTGTCGTGCCCTCGCGGCGATCCACGCCGCGACGGGCGAGGGGGCGGCGCGGCGCGCGGTGCTCGAGCAACTCGAGCAGTTCGAGGCGACGGGCGAGCGGGTCAACGGGATCCTGACCTCGCTCGACGACGCGTTGCGGGCGGGGCGGGACGCCGAGGCGGCGCGCTGGCTCGAGGCGCTTGCCGCAACCGAACCGGAACCGACCGGGCACCTGCGCCGGGCGGCCGGGCGGCTCGGGGAGCCCGAGGCGGCGTACGTGGCGCGCTTCTACCCGTACTGACGCGGCGCAGGTCTCGGCAGCGGCGGGCCGGGCAGCGCGGGCGCAGCGCCAGCGGACGGTGCCGCGTGCTGCCGCTCGCCCCGCGCCGCGAGCGACGCGACGCTCCCACCTTGACGTTGTGCACCGGGCGCTTCACACTGGAGGCCAGCTATCGAGAGCGGCGCGAGGGCCCTGGGACCCGACGACCGCCCGGCAACCTGCTCCGGCAAGGTGCCCTTCCCAGCCCCCCGGTCGGGGGAGGATAGGGTCTCGCGCGCGGGGCGCGGGGCAACCGGAGACGTCCCTTGTCCTCCCTCCCGGTGGATCGGCCCGCACCGGCGGGCCCGAGGCTCGAGGAGGGCAGAACCATGAAGATCGTCGCCCAGCCGTTGCACCACGGAGGCCAGGTGGTCGCCACGGGCTTCGTCCCGTTCCCGCCCACGCCGTCCGACAGCGGCTGGCAGTTGTGGGTCGAGCACCGCGCCGACGGGCGCCTCGTTCTCACCCGGCTGCGCAGTCTGTACGGAGAGGGGCACACGTACACGCTCGAGCCGGGCGAGTTCGATGCGCTGCTCGACGCTGTGCGCCCCTGGCCGACCGAGCGAATGCGCTTCTCCTTGTGCCGACGCTGGTGGCGCGGCCAGCTCCACTACGAGCCGCCGTTGCGCACCGGCGCGTCGAGCGTGCACCGACCGGCGCCTGCCCCGTCGGTGGCGCGCGGCGAACCACTGGCCGATCGTCACGGCCACCCGCTCGGCGAACTCGTGCACCTCGGTCGGTTTGACCTGTTCCTGAGCCGCCCGGTCGCGGCGCTGTTGCCCGCGGGCAAGGCCCGTGCGCAGGAGCTGCGCTGCATCGCGGAGCAGTGGTCGAACGACCGCTTCCGCAAGCGGGTGTTGCGGGTGTTGCTCATCGAGCCGGAAGAGGTCGGGTACCTCGACGAGGTGGGGCGGTGGCTGCGCGCCCGAACGGCGGGTGCGCGGAGCGACGCGGCCGGCGATCCGGCCTGAGCGTGCCCCGTTTGCCGCCTCGCCCGGTCGACGGGGCGCGTGGGCGGCGCCGTTCGCTATCGCAGCTCGTCGCGAGCGCGCCGGTTTGGTCGCAGAGCAATGCCGGCAGCGCCGGTACGTCCCGGAAAACCAAATGCGGTGGTGCCGGTGTCGGTCGCCGCGGTGCGTGTCACCGCAGCGGTGGCCTTCCTACAGCGGCGCGAGGGGAAGTGGTGGGCGATACTGGACTCGAACCAGTGACCTCATGGGTGTGATCCATGCGCTCTAGCCAACTGAGCTAATCGCCCACGCGGATCGCACAGGGCCGCATTGTAGGCATGCGGCCCTGTGCGTCAAGCCCCGCCGTCGCAGCGGCGTCGCCTGCCGTGGGGCAGCGGCGGCGGGGCGGGGCGTCACTCCACCCAGTCCGCGATGAACACGTTCGTCTCGTGGGGCTTGCGATTGTTGCGGTTCGAGCAGAACACGAGCTTCTTGCCGTCGGGGCTGAACATGGGGAAGCCGTCGAAGGATGCGAAGGTGGTGATGCGCTCGAGGCCGCTGCCGTCGACGCCGACGATGTAGAGATCGAAGTTGCGGCGTCGGGGATCGCCGACGTTCGAGCTGAAGATGATGCGCTTGCCGTCGGGGTGGAAGAAGGGGCAGAACGAGGCGGCGCCGAGGTGGGTGACCTGGCGCTTGTTCGAGCCGTCGGCGTCCATGACCCAGATCTCGAGCGTGGTGGGACGGACCAGGGCACGCGCGAGCAGCCGCTTGTAGTCGGCCTTCTCCTCGGGAGTGCTCGGGTGGTGCGCCCGGTAGACGATCTTGCTGCCGTCGGGCGAGTAGAAAGCCCCCCCGTCGTAGCCGAGCTCGTGGGTGAGCCGCTGCACGTCGCTGCCGTCGAGCTTCATGCTGTAGAGTTCGAGATCGCCGTCGCGCACGCTCGTGAACACGATCCGGTCGCCGCGCGGCGAGATCGTGGCCTCGGCGTCGTAGCCGGGCGTGTCGGTCAGCCGATCGAGTCGGCCGTCGGGCTGGCGCACGAAGATGTCGTAGCCCCGATAGATCGGCCACACGTAGCCCTGGCTGCGGTCGGGCGGCGGCGGGCAGTCGGGCGAGGCGAGGTGGGTGGAGGAGTACAGGATGCGCTGGTCGTCCGGATAGAAGTAGGCGCAGGTGGTGCGCCCCTTGCCCGTCGAGACGAGGGTGACGTTCGAGCCGTCGAGTCCCATGGTGAAGATCTGGTCGCAGGCGAAGGGAGGGCGCGCGGACTGGAAGACGAGCTTGTCGCCGCGGAACGAGAAGTAGGCCTCGGCGTTCTCGCCCCCGAAGGTGAGCTGGCGCAGGTTGCGCAGGTGCTTCTCGCCGGGCAGCAGCAGGGAGGCCGGGCGCTGCTCGGGCGCGCGCTTCGGCGTCGGTCGCTGCTGGTTGCCGGAGCACGCGGCGGCGGCCACGAGGGCGCACACGGTGGCGAGCGCCGGTCGAAGGGAGCGGGCGGACAGCCGGGTCGGCATCACGACGGGACCTCCTCGGGTGGGGGCTCCGAAAAAACGGCCGGTGACGCACAGGCGTCACCGGGCCGGTAGGTGGCTGCTCGGGCAGGAGACGACGCGCTCATTCCTCCTCGGTGGGGCCCACCGGGGTGTAGTTGCGCGTGTCGTCCTTGGCGATATCGATGTAGAACCAGCCGAGCACGAAGTCGACGAGCTGGTACATGCTGAAGTTGAACTCGAAGCCCACGAAGAACGCGGCGGTGAGCTGGATGTCGCCCAGCCCCAGGAAGCCCGGCTGGATGCCGGCGGGGAAGAACAGGCCCGTGTCGCCGAGGTGCAGCCCGTCGGGCACGTGGTAGCGGTGGC
Source organism: Planctomycetota bacterium (assembly GCA_003694875.1). Taxonomy (GTDB): domain Bacteria; phylum Planctomycetota; class J058; order J103; family J103; genus J103. The sequence goes on from RFJN01000452.1 coordinate 5,652, forward strand.
GGGGGTAGGTGAGTTCGGTGTCGAACAGCCCCGCGCGCGAGGCGGTGCCGTCGACCTGCTGGAACTCGGCCACCATGTCGAACAGCTCCTTGTTGCCCCAGACCGCCTCGAGCCGGTGGTCGGCGGGCGCGAGCAACTCGGTCCCGGTCTCTTCCCACACCCCGGCCGCGCGCCCCTGGAAGCCGAACTTCTCGAAGCGATAGTAGCCGAAGTTGAGACCGGTCTTGGCCGCGCCGAAACCGGCGCCGACCTTGAACCCCGGGCCGGCGAGCACCTTGAACCCGATCACATCGACCGCGTCCTTCACCCGATCGTGGGCATAGGTGCAACCGCTGCCGAGGGCGGACACGGCGAGCAGGCAGCCGGTGAGCAACAGGTGCTGCACAGTCGCGCGATAGCGACGCATGGCGGTATTCCTC
>RFJN01000074.1 GCA_003694875.1 Planctomycetota bacterium
CGAGAAACGCGATCCGGACCCCCTCCTCCGGCACCTCCTCGATCTCGACGCGATCGGGGTCGGTGCCGAGGATCGTCGACCAGCGGCGCACGGCGTCGCGCAGTCCACGCACCGCGATGCCGATGTGGTGCAGCGCTGCTGCCATGGGCTCCCTCCCCGTTCCGTCCCGTCCGCCCGTCGGGGAACGCGAGGCGCGATTGTAGAACAGCCGGCGAGCCGCTGCCACCGCTCGCGCGGGGCCCGCTTCCGACCGGCCGAGCGTGGTCGATTCCGCCACCGTGGCGGCGCAACTCGACAGAAACGGCTCCGGGTGTGTCGCGGTGTGTGGGGGTGGAACATGTTGGAGCTAAACGAGTTGTATTGTTGGTGGGGCGCTTGGGAGATGGGCCTGCCCGTTGCGTCCGACCCCGGTGCGCGCAGCGCGCGGTTGCGTGCCGCGGGCGGTCTGGCGTACGCTCGTTACAGCAGTTGACAGTGGCTGACAGTATCCTGGATCCCGTCGGACGGTCGGTGCGAGGAGCGGCACAGGTGCGTGAGCGGCTGAAGGCGCTGGGGGCGCGGCTGCGCGACGAGGCGCAGCGGCTGTTGGACTACCGCGAGATCGAGGCGCGCTCGAAGGAACTCGGCTGCCCGGTGACCGAGCGCACCCTGCGGTTCTACGTGAGCGAGGGCGTGCTGCCGCCGCCGCACGCGCGCCGCGGCGGCCGTACCCCCGTCTACGAGGAGCAGTGGATCCTCGGGGCGCTGCTCGCGATCCACATCATGCGCGAGCGCTTCGGTCGCTCGCTCGCCGAGATCCGGGAGGTGCTGCGGCGGCTGACCGACGAGCCGGCACTGCTCGCCGAGAAGCTGCAGGCGCTACACGACGCGACCCACGATCCGGGCGAGCCGGGCGGTGCGGGGCCGCTCGCGGACGTGGCGCTCACCCGCGAGCAGGCCCGCCGTGCGATCGACACCTTCTTCTCCCGCCTCGTCGGGGCGGACGGCAGCCGGCCGCTGCAGCCGAGCGAGATCTCGGTGCTCGATCTCGTCACCGAGATCGCGAACCCGCCCGAGCAGCGGGTGGCCGCCCTGCCGATCGAGCCCGCCGCCGTGCTCGCCCCCGACACGCTGCCCGAGGGGGCGGTGCCGCTCGAGCGGGCGCGTGCGCTCGAGGATCTGTTCATAGGCCGCTTCGAGGATCGGCTCGGCGAGGCGCGTCGGATCGTGCACCCCGAGGACGGCGGCGCGATCGCGGCGGGCCCGCGCGACCGGGTGGAGCAGAAGACGCTGCGCTTCGACGAGGTGGTCGATCTCATGAAGCGCCACCGCGTCTACGATCGGGCGCTGCTGCGCGCCATGCCGCTCGATGTCGCGCTGATCTACCGCTACATGTCGCGCTCGCTGTTCGGCCGCCGCGAGCCGCGGCTCGTGCTCGCGGCCTGCAGCGTCTCGCCGCTCGAGGAGCTCGTGACCCGGCGGTACGCGACGCGGCGAGCCGGTGCGGCCGAGCTCGAGCGCGCGCTCGAGCTCGTGCGTCCGTCGCCGGGCGCGCTGCACGCGGTGGGGGTGCTGTCCACCACCGGCTGGGAGCCTGGTACCGAGCACCAGCTGCCGGACAACGCCGATCTGCTCGTCGCGCTCGTGAGCTTCGAGGGGGGCACGCGCTGGCGGCTGCAGCACAGCGGCGACGCGCGCTGGGCGCTGCTCGCGCCGTGGTTCGATCCCGAGACCGAGCGCGAGAAGATCGACCGGGCGCGCGCGGCGATCGCCGCCCACCCGCAGCTCGCGCTGCGCGGCGGGCACGTCGTGCTCGCGCACCTCGTGGAGGAACTCGCCATGGACCCGCGGCTCGTCATGCGCGCGGTCGGAGAGCTGCTCGAGGCCGACCGGGAGCTGGCGCTTCTCGAGGTCGGGGGGCGTCAGATCATCAAGCGAAAACGGTTGTAGTCGCGGGCGGGAGCGTAGGGAGGCAGCGCGGGCGTGTCCCTTCTCGAGAGAATCCAGAGGCTGTTCAGCCGGCCGGAGCTGCCCGAGCAGACGCGGCAGCTGTTCTCGCGCGCGCGCTCGACGCGCGAGCTGCTCGCGGGGCTCGACGAGCTGCTCACGCGCAACGAGATCGAGCTCGGCGAGATCGATCGCGAGATCGAGCGGCTCGAGCGCGCCGAGCGCCACGAGGCCGAGCGGGTGCGCTCGGGAGAGGTGCAGGGGCGCAACAGGCGCAACACGCTGTACCGGATCCAGCGGCTGCGCAAGCAGATGGATCTGTGCGAGGGCAGGGCGCGGATCTACCGGCACAACATCGAGCTGCACATGCGGCTGATCGACCGCATCCAGCAGCTCGAGGCCATGGCGCTGCGCGGGGTCGGGGAGGCCGAGATCGAGCAGATCGCGCTGCGCTTCGACGAGGAGCGCGAGAAGTTCGAGGAGACGGTGCACGCCGGTGCGGCGCTGACCGGCGAGACGCCGCTCGGTGCGAGCCGCGAGGAGCGCGAGCTCGCCGCGCTCGAGCGCGAGATCCTCGGCGAGAGCCGCCCGGCCGAGGCCCCGGAAGGCGAGCTGTCGGTCGAGCCCACGGGGGAGCCCGCGATCGAGGCGAACGTGCAGCCGCTTCCGCCCGCGGGCTTCGAGACGGTGGTGCCGCCGATCGAGCGCGCGCCCGAGCCGGGGATCGAGGCGGAGGGCGAGGCGGGTTCGGAGGCGGCCGAGCCGCGCACGCGACGGCTCGAGCTGGAGTGAGGAGGGGGCATGTCCATCAAGGCGATCTTCGAGCAGATCTTCGGCCGCAAGAAGCAGGTCACCAGCCGCGATCTCAAGGTGGCGCTGCTCGGGCTCAAGCGCCAGGCGCGCAAGAAGCAGCTCGCGCTGCGCAAGCTCGAGAGCAAGCGCAACGAGCTGATCGACCGCATCAAGCGCGCGCGCCGCGACGGGCGCTCGCTCGAGGTCGATGTGCTGTGGGAGGAGCTGCGCCAGGTGCGCATCGACGGGGCGTACGCGCGGCGCGAGGCGCGCGTGCTGTCGCTCGAGATGGTGGGGCTCACCCGTTATCTGCGCGGGATCGAGCGGCTCGAGCGCAGCGGGCGCTCGACCGAGATCCGCACGCTGATCGAGCGCGTGCGCAGCTCGGGGCTCGACGAGAAGCTGCGCGGCCAGGAGGTCGACGAGGCGGCGTATCTCGACGAGCTCAACGCGACGCTCGAGGAGGTGGGGCTCGAGATCGAGGCGTTCGAGGCCGAGGAGATCGACCCGGAGAAGGCGCGCTTCCTCGAGCAGATCGACGCGATCAACGCCGCCGAGAGCGAGGGCAAGATCGACGAGGCGGTGGCGCGCGAGGAGCAGCTCGCGCAGCAGCTCGAGGCGGAACCGCTCGCGGAGTCGGATCTGTGAGCGGCGACCGCGTCCGCGCACACGAGGGAGGCTAGCGTGGTCGATCTCAGTGCCAGCTTGCGCAAGGCTCTTCTCGACACGCTCGAGCGCGCGCGCACCCGCTACTACGCCGGCGAGGACAGCAAGGCGGCGGCCGACTACGAGCACGCCTCGCGGCTCGCGCTGCAGCTCGCCGAGAGCGCGCCGGACCGGCGCACCGAGATCAAGTACAAGCGCGACGCGCTGCGGTTTCGCGATGTGGCGCGCCGGATCGCGCGCGGCGACGTGCCGCCGGTGGGCGAGCGCGGCCGGCCGCGCGAGGAGCGCGGCGGCGCGAAGCCGGCCGGTGCGGCCGGGATCGAGAAGCAGGCCGGGGCGCGCGAGGAGGACGACGGGCTGTCGGCGGCCGTCTCCTCGCTCGTCACCGTCTCGAACGTGACGTGGAACGAGATCGGGGGGCTCGAGGAGACCAAGCGCGAGATCAAGTACGCGCTCGCGCTCTCGATGGCGGCCGCGCCCGAGGGGCTGCGCGTCACCCGCTTCCGCAACATGATGTTCTACGGGCCGCCCGGCACCGGAAAGACGCTGCTCGCCGCCGCGACGTCGAATGCGCTGCGCCGCAGCGCGCAGGAGCAGGCGCGCGCGGTGTTCTACAACGTCAAGGTGAGTTCGCTGCTGTCGAAGTACTTCGGCGAGTCGCCGCGGCTCGTGAGCGAGCTGTACGGCCAGGCGCGCGACGCCTCGCCCGCGGTGGTGTTCCTCGACGAGTTCGACGCGCTCGCGGGCTCGCGCGACCGCGACGACACCGGCGCCGAACGCCGGATCCTCAGCACGATCCTCGCCGAGCTCGACGGGCTGTCGGAGAAGGGGCGCGAGGACGTCTACGTGCTCACGATCGCGGCGACCAACCGCCCCTGGGACCTCGACGAGGCGGTGCTGAGCCGCTTCGACAAGAAGATCCTCATCCCGCTGCCCGATCCCGACACGCGCGCGGCGATCCTGCGCATCCACATCCTCGATCGCGGCTTCGAGACGCGTGTGCCGATGGAGCAGCTCGTGGCGCTGACCGAGGGCTACAGCGGGCGCGAGATCGAGCGGTTCGCCAAGGAGGTGCAGAACCGCATGATCCAGGAGATGAACCCCGGGCTGATCGAGCGGCTCGACCGCGGTCTCGAGGCGGTGCGCGACTATCGCATCGCGGTGCGCGAGCTCGAGTGGCGCGACTTCGAGCAGGCGGCGGCGCGCATCACCCCGCAGACGTCGCCGCAGGAGATGGAACAGTTCGTGCGCTGGCAGGCATCCATGTCGGTGTAGGGGCGAGGTTGCGAGGAGCGGAACATGGGGCTGTTCAAGAGCAAGGCCGAGCGAAAGCTCGAGCGCGACATGGAGATCCGCAAGGGGATCAACGCTTGCAAGCGCAGCATCCGGGAGCTGCAGCGCCACGAGCGCGACTACATCAAGAAGGCGCGGCGGGCCAAGGAGATCGGCGCGGAGGACCAGCTGCGCTTCCTCAAGAAGACGATCCGGCAGACCGCCGCGCAGCGGCGCGCGCTCGAGCGCCAGCTGCTCGCGATCGAGACGGCCGCGCAGCGCAAGAACCAGATGGAGATGCAGGGGCAGTTCGCGCGCTCGCTCGCCACGATCTCGAAGTCGATCGCTGAGGTGTTCAACGACGTCAACTGGGTCGAGGTGCAGAAGAACTTCGAGAAGGCGATGCTGCAGGCCGAGACGTTCGAGGAGCAGGCCGAACTCTTTCTCGAGGCCTCGCAGCAGACCATGTTCACCGACAAGGCGTACGACGAGGAGCTGGTCAGCGACGACGAGATCGACCGCATGATCGAGGACCAGGCGGCGAAGGAGGAGTTGCGCGAGCTCGATCGCAAGATCGAGGCGGGGCTCGGCGAGATCGAGCGCGAGTTGAAACAGCGCGAGTGAGGGCGGCGGCGGGGCCCGAGCATTGCGTGATCGGCGGCAATGCCCGTCGCCATGCCGGTTGCCGCCGCGATGCCGTGGTGCTACGGTGAGGTTGCGGCGATCGGGGGCTGCGGCGCCGTCGGGGCGCAGAGGTGTGCGAGCAGAGGTGTGAGGCCATGGTGTTGCGCGAGGGAGTGCGGCTCGGGGACTGGCGGCTGGTGGAGCGTCTGGGCACGGGCGCGTTCAGCGAGGTGTGGCGCGCGGTGCACGCGGTGCTCGGGCACGAGGCGGCGCTCAAGATCGCCCATGGCGAGGAGGCGATCGAGCGGCTCGTCGCCGGCGCCCGCGCGCAGTTCGGTCTCGAGCACCCCGGCATCGTGGCGGTCCGCGACATCGTGGTGAGCGAGCGGCCGGCCTGGATCGTCATGGACGCGGTGCGCGGCCCCACGCTGCGGCGGGTGCTCGAGGAGCGTGGCCGACTCGAGGTGCCGTGCGCCGCGGCGGTGCTGCGCCAGGTCATGGACGCGCTCGAGCATGCGCACGCGCGCGGGATCGTGCACGGGGATCTCAAGCCCGAGAACATCCTCGTCGAGATCGAGCCCGGCGCCGGCCGCGGCGCGCAGTGGCGCGTGCGCGTGACCGATTTCCTGATCGGACGACCGGGGGCGCAGCGCGCCCCCGCGCCCGGCGGCGCGCTGCGGCCGAGTCTGCGCACGCGCGAGGGGGTGGGGACGCTGCACTACATGGCGCCCGAGCAGGAGCGGCCCGGGGGCGCGCCGCTCGATGCGCGCGTGGATCTCTACGCGCTCGGGGTGCTGCTGTTCGAGATGCTCACCGGCTCGCTGCCGCAGGGCCGCGATCTGCCGAGCGACCTCAACCCGGCGGTCTCGTGGTGGTGGGACCACGTCTACAGCCGCTGCTACACCGGGCGCGAGCGGCGCTACCCCTCGATCGAGGCGCTGCGGGCCGATCTCGACGCGATCGCGGGCGGCCCCACCTGGGGCGAGCTGCCGAGCCAGCGCCGGCCCTGGCCCGCGCGGCCGGCTGCGCCCGTGCTCGCGGCCTCGCGCGGGCGTCGGAGCGCGCGCGGAGGGCGCACGCGGCAGCTCTCGTGCGCCCACCGCCGGGCGGTCCGCCGCCGGCGGGTGCACACCGTGATCGGCCTGCTGCTGCTCGGCGGCGCGCTCGCGGTGGGCATGCGCCAGATCGACGCACTCGTGCGCGCGCCCTGGCGCGCCTCGCCGTGGCGGGTACAGCCGGTGGCGCGCCCGGTCGCGGCCGGCGCGCACGGCCGGCTCGTGCGCGCGTGGAACAAGGGCCGCTACCGGGTGCACGTGCTCGAATACGACGGACAGCGTTGGGTCTACGTCTATCCCCGGGAGGGCAACGAGCCGGTGCGGGTGCTGCGGGTGAACCGGCCCGGGTTCGTGCGGTCCGGGGTTTGCGGGCGGTGACGGCGGTGGGCGGCGGAGCGGCAACGGTGGGCGTGCGTCGGGCGGTTTCGCGGTGACACGGGCGGGAGGAGCCATGGCCAGGGTGGATGTGGAGCGGTTTGCGCAGAGTGCCGACGCGCTCGCGGTGGCGCTGGACGCCGACGCGCTGCCGGGGGTGTTCGGCAAGCGTCTGGTCGTGCCCGAGGGCTGCGTGGCGTGGATCGAGCCCGAGGACGCGGCCGCGCGCCTCGCCGCACCCGGCGACAGCGTGCGGGGGCGGTTCGAGGCGGTGCTCGTCAAGCGCGCCGACGTGGCGCTGAGCTTCGAGTTCTCGGGGCTCGCGGCCGCCGACGGCCACGAGGTGACCGCGGGGCTGCAGCTCGTGCTGCGGCTGCCGCGCACCGAGGTGGCGATCCGGCAGCTCGCGGCGACGCTGTTGCGCGAGCAGCCGGCGCTCGATCACGACCGGCTGCGCGCCTACCTCGCTCCGGCGGTGCGCGCCGCGCTTGCGCGCCACGTGGCGGCGCGTGCGCTCGAACCGCTCATGGAGAGCGATCCGCGCGCGGCACTCGACGAGGCGATCCGGGCCGAGAGCGAGGCGCTGCTGTTCGACGCGGGGCTCGAGCTGCTCGAGCTGCGGCTGCCGTCGTTCTACAGCGAGGCGTTCGAGGCGATCCGCGCCGCGCGGGCCGCGGCCGAACTCGAGGCGCACCGGCTCGCCGAGCAGCAGCGGGTGCAGGAGATGCGCGCGCGGCTCGAGCGCAACGAGCGGCTCAAGCGCGAGGAGATCGAGGCGTTCGCGCGGCGGCTGCGCTACCAGGGGGTGCTCGAGGAGCTCGAGCTGCGCGAGCAGCTCGACCGCAAGCGCTTCGAGCAGCAGGTGCAGCGCTTCGAGGCGCTGTACGAGAAGCTCGGGCGCGACGAGACGAAGGCGCTGATCTTTCTGCTCGACGACGAGCAGCTCAAGGCGCAGCTCTTGCGCGAACTGATCCGGCGCGACATGACGCCGGAGCAGCTCGCCGCGCTGCGCGCCGAGGAGCTCGAGCGCCGGGTCGCCGAGCGGCTCGCCGCCTTCGGGGCGCACGCGGCCGAACGCGAGGGGCAGCGGGCGCAGCGGGTGGCGCGCTCCGGCATGCGCACCCGTCGTCTGCTCGTCGCCTTCGGCAAGCAGGTGCTCGCCTTCGAGCCGTCGGCGGGCGAGCGCTGCGAGCGCGAACGCTACGACTTCTCCGGCGGTCCTCTCGGCTGGGTGCGCAGTGTGCGCGTGGTGGCGACCCGCCGCGGGCCGGCGGTGGTGGCCGGGGCGCAGCGCGGAATCTACGTCGTGCTCGATGGCGAGACCGAGCCGCGCGCGCTCACGCTGCCGCGCGAGCCGCGCGGCCGGGGTGGCGTGAACGCCGCGGCCGCCTTCGGGGGCTATCTGTACGCGACCCACTCCGAACTCGGGCTCACCCGCTGGGACGAGTACGGGCTCGAGCGGCCCGAGCCGCTGTTCGAGGCGGTGACCGCGCGCAACGAGGCGACGCGCGGGGTGCAGGTCAGTGCCGACGGCCGGCTGTACTTCTCGTCGGGCCCCGACATCTATCGCTGCGACCTCGTGCGGCCGAGCCACGAACTGGTGCGCTTCCACGGGCGCGAGGGCTCGATCACGGGGTTCGTGCTCTCGGAGCACGAGGTGTTCGCGGGCACGGGCGAGGGGCGGGTGCTGCGCTGGTCGATCGACGATCCGGGCTCGCCGCGCGAGCTCAACGTGCGCAAGGGCGGGCCGATCTACATGCTGCGGCTCGCGGAGATCGACGGCGCGCCGCACCTGCTCGTGGGCGCGAAGGAGCACGGGATCACCGCGGTCTCGCTCGAGCAGGGGCGTGCGTTCGACTACCGCGCGCCCGAGGCGATCCGCTGGGTCGACGGCGCCACCGACTTCGTCTACGGTGTGAGTCGTGACGGTCGCGCGGTGCACGTCTGGGACGCGGACCGGCTCGGCGAGCCGCGCTTCGTGCTGCGGGTGCCGGAGCGGATCCAGGACGTGTGGGTGCAGAAGGAGCCCATGGTGCGAGAGGGGCCTGCATGCTGAGGCTGCTGACGCGCGTCAGCCAGATCGGCTTCAGCCTCGCGGTGACCGCCGCGATCGTGTGGTTTCTGTGGGACAAGATCGGCGGCGAGCCGCGGCGCGAACTCGATCCCTACCGGCAGGTGCTCGCTGAGCGTGCGGTGCGGCAGCTCGCGCACGAGGTGCCGCGGCGCGACGAGATCCGCAAGCTCGTGGTGGCGCCGGTGGTGCGGGACGTCGACGACCGGGTGACCGATCTGCTCGTGGACGCGCTCGAGGACGAGCAGCTGTACTTCCTCGTCTCGCCGTCGACGGTGCGCGACACGATCGACAAGCGCTTCGGCGGCCGGCGGCCGCGCACGCTCGAGGACGCGGTGGCGCTCGCGCGCGCGATCGCGCAGGAGGATCCCGCCGTCGAGGGGGTGTTGTTCACCATCCTGGGGCACTTCAGCGATGGTCGACGCGGGATCGGGGCGCACGTCGAACTCAAGGGCTGGCTGGCGCGCCTCGATACCGGCGAGCCGGTGCCCGGCGGGCTCGTGGGGCCGGTGCACGCGACCATCCGTGGCCGGCTCGATCTCGACTGGATCGCGGCGACCATGCGCTCGATCGCGCTGTGGAAGCGGCTCGGGATCTGGCTGATCTTCACCGCCGGCCTGCCGTTTGCGCTCTCGTCGGTCGTCGCGCGCGTGACGCGGCTGCGTTCCAACCGTGCGAACGCCTGGCTGCTCGCGGGGCTCGTGGGCGCGAGCGTGGCGCTCGGCTGGCTGCTCATGGGGCTGCGGATCGGCTGGGGCGGGGTGCTGGTGCTGCTGCTCGGGGCGCTCGTGGCGTTCGTGTACGATTTCACGATCTGCGATCAGATCGACGAGGCGCAGCGGTGAGGGGATACGCGGGGGCAGGGCTCGAACGAGAGGGGTCGCGATGAAGCGCGTGGCGCCCGGAGACCGGATCAGCGAGTTCGTCCTCGAGCGCCGGCTCGGCGAGGGCGGCTTCGGCGAGGTGTGGCTCGCGCACCACCACGTGTGGCGCGATCGGCGCGTCGCGGTCAAGCTGCCCGCGAGCCCCGAGCAGGCGCGGCTGCTCGAGAACGAGGGGGTGCTGCAGGACCTCGTGCGGCACCCGAACGCGGTCGAGGTGCTCGGCCTCGACCCGACCCACGATCCGCCGTACCTGATCCTCGAGTACGTCGAGGGCCGCAGCCTGCGCGAGCGGCTGCGCGAGGGGCGGCTCGGCCAGCTCGAGGCGATCGCGGTGGCGCGGCCGCTGTTGTCCGCGCTCGCGTACGCGCACGAGCGCGGGGTGGTGCACCGCGACCTCAAGCCCGGCAACGTGCTGATCGCCGACGACGGGACGGTGAAGCTCGCCGACTTCGGGCTCGGGCGGCTGCGGGAGCTCGAGCGCTCGCAGCTCGCGCTGAGCGCGACGTTCGCCTCGCGCAGCGCGCCGAGCTCCGGCACGCTCGCGTACATGGCGCCGGAGCAGCGGGCGGGCGCGCGCGAGATCGACGCGCGCGCCGACGTCTACGCCTTCGGCATCCTGTGGTTCGAGATGCTCACCGGCGCGCTGCCCGAGGGGCGCGAGGTGCCGAGCGATCTGCGGCCGGA
>RFJN01000075.1 GCA_003694875.1 Planctomycetota bacterium
CAGCGGGCGAAGGCGTGTTCGAACGCGCGGTGCACGAGGCGGCGGGCGCGCAGCGCGCGGCCGTAGTACGCCTCGTAGTAGCCGGCCGACAGCACGTAGGTGCCGAGCAGGATGCGGCGCTTGACCTCGGCGCCGAAGCCCTCGGCGCGGCTGCGTGCGTAGAGCGAGATCACATCGCGGGCGTGCGCGCTGCGGTGTCCGAAGTGCACCCCGTCGTAGCGGGCGAGGTTCGAGGAGCACTCGGCGGGGGCGAGCACGTAGTAGGTCGCGATGGCGTGCCGCGGTTCGGGCAGCGCGATCTCGTGCAGCGTGGCACCGGCGTGCTCGATGCGCTCGAGCGCGGAGGCGAACGCCTCGCGCACCGCGGGCTCGACGGGGCTGCGTTCGAGCAGCGCGGGATCGACGCCGATCCGCAGCCCGGCGAGGGAGGTGGCGTCACGGGGATCGGGCAGGGGCGGGGGCGGGAGCGCAAGCGAGGTGGCGTCGCGGGGGTCGTGTCCCGCGATGGCGTGTAGCGCGAGGGCGAGATCGGTGCACGAGCGGGCGATGGGGCCGATCTGGTCGAGCGAGCTTGCGAAGGCGATCAGCCCGAAGCGGCTCACGAGCCCGTAGGTGGGCTTGAGCCCGTGCACGCCGCAGAAGGCGGCGGGCTGGCGGATCGAGCCGCCGGTATCGGAGCCGAGCGCGAGCGGGACGTGTCCTGCGGCGACCGCGGCGGCGCTGCCGCCGGAGCTGCCGCCCGGCACCCGGTCGGTGCGGTGGGGGTTGCGCGTGGGGCCGAAGGCGGAGTGTTCGGTGGACGAGCCCATGGCGAACTCGTCGAGGTTGGTCTTGCCGAGCAGCACGGCGTCGGCCGCGCGCAGGCGCGCGCAGACCGTCGCCTCGTAGGGCGGGTACCAGTCGGCGAGCATGCGCGAGCCGGCGGTGGCGGGCATCCCGCGGGTGGCGATGTTGTCCTTGATCGCGACCGGGACGCCGGCGAGCGGGCCGAGCGGCTGGCCGTCGGCGCGGCGGCGGTCGATCTCGGCGGCGTGCTGCAGGGCGGTGTCGGGATCGCGGTGCAGCCAGGCGCGGGTTGCGGGCTCGGTCGCCTCGATGCGCTCGAGGTGTGCGCGCACGACGTCGACCGCGTGGAGTTCTCCGCGGCGCACCGCCCGGGCGATCTCGTGGGCGCCGAGCCGCCACAGGGGCGTATCGGCGGGCCGGCTCACGCCCCGGACTCCAGCACGTGCGGCACGAGGAAGCCGCGCTCGTCGTGTGCAGGTGCGGCGGCGAGGGCGGCCTCGCGCGGCAGTCCGCGCTGCGGTTCGTCCTCGCGCAGGGGGGTCTCGATCTGCGCGGCGTGGCGCAGCGGTTCGACATCGTCGAGCGGCAGGGCGGCGAGTGTCTGCACCGCTCCGATGATGCGCTCGAGCTGACGCTGCAGCGTCTCGCGCTCGGCGTCGTCGAGGGCTATGCGGGCGAGCGAGGCGAGGTGCTCGAGCTGCTCGGTTGTGAGCGGGGTGTGGGACGGCACGGCGGCCCCTTTCGGGTCGAGCGGCTGCGGACAGGGGCGGACGAGACCGGAGCGAGTCTGCGTGCGATCTGCACGCGCCGCCGCGCCCCAGGCGGCGCGGCGGCGGTGTGGCTGCGGCTCCGGCGGGCTGGCGCTAGCTCGCGCTGCTCTGCGCCGGGCGCACGCGGATCCGCGGCTTGCGGATCTTGCCCGACTTGAGGCAGCGGGTGCAGATCTTGACGCGGCGCACCGAGCCGTTGATCTCGGCGCGCACCCGCTGGATGTTCGGCTTGAACTTGCGCTTGTTGATGCCGGTGGTCTTGATGCCGACCCCGCCCTTGGCCTTGGCCAGACCGCGACGGGCGAGGCGGTTGCCGACACGCGTGCGCTTTCCGCAGAATTCGCATTCCCGGGACATGACAGTGGACCTCGAACTGGTGGGTTTCACGACCGAACCACAGAGCGCAGCATCATAGCGGCTCCGCTCCGAGTCGCAAGGGGCTTGCGTCTACTTTCCGGTCGTCTTCGTCGTCGACTTCGATTTCGTGCTCCTGGCGGCCGCCGTCTTCTTGCGAGCGGTCTTCTTCGTCGCGGCCTTCTTCTTCGTGCTCGTCTTCTTCTTTGTGTTCGCCTTCTTCTTCGTGCTCTTCTTCGAGGCGGTCTTCTTCTTGCTGCTCTTCTTCTTGCGCGCCGCCGTCTTCCGGCCGCGTCCGCCGCCGCTTGCGAGTCGCGCCCGGCGCGCCTCGATCAGTTCCTCGGCGTCGGCGAGCCCGATCTCCTCGGGGTTGCGGTCGCGCGGCAGCGAGGCGTTGACCTCGCCGTCGGTGACGTACGGTCCGTAGCGGCCGTTCATGAGCTGGATCGTCGTGCCGCCGAGCCGCTCCGAGACCCCGAGGCTGCGGATCGGTTCGGGGCCGCGGCGCGAGGAGCGCTTGGGCTGTGCGAGCAGTTCGAGCGCGCGTTCGAGCCCGATCGTGAGCGGGTCGTCGTCGGGGGTGAGCGAGCGGGTGTCCTCGCCGCGCTTGATGTAGGGGCCGTATCGGCCGAGGTGCACGACGACGGGGTTGCCCTGCTCGTCGTGTCCGAGGGTGCGCGGCAGCTCGAGCAGCTTGCACGCGGTCTCGAGCGTGATCGTCTTCGGGTCCATGCCGCGCAGCAGCGACACGATCTTGGGCTTCTTGTCGCCCGAGGCGTCACCGAGCTGCACGTACGGTCCGTAGCGGCCCGACTTGACGTAGATCGGCTCGCCGGTCTCGGGGTGGTGCCCGAGCGGCTGCTCGCCCTTGCGCTGTACCTCGAGCAGCTCGAGCGCGCGCTCGACGGTGAGCTCGTCGGGCACGGTGTCGGGGGGGAGGCTGGCGGTGTCGTCGCCGTGCTGCAGATACGGTCCGTAGCGTCCGACGCGCACCACCACCGGTTCGCCGTCGGGGGCGGTGCCGATGGGGATGGTGCAGAC
>RFJN01000453.1 GCA_003694875.1 Planctomycetota bacterium
GCCACGAGCGTCTACCTTCCCGATCGCACGATCCCCATGTTCCCCCGGGCGCTCGCCGAATCCCGCATGTCGCTCGACGAGGGCGGTGACCGCCCCGCCCTGTCGCTGCTGCTCGAACTCGACGCACACGGTGCGATCCTCACCCACCGCATCACGCGCTCGGTGATCCGCGTGCGGCACAATCTGAGCTACGAGGAGGCCGACGCGGCGATCGCCGCGGGGCGCGAGCCGCTCGCCAGCCTCGCGCGGCTGCTCGAGGCCGAACATCGACGTCGCCTCGCCGCCGGCGCCGTGCAGGTGCCCGGGCGCGATCGCACCATCACGCCCGGCCGCGACGGTAGCGTGCGGATCGAGGTGCGCGAACAGCGCACCGCCGCCTCGGCCCTCGTCTCGGAGGCCATGATCCTCGCCAACCGCCTCGCCGCCGAGACGCTCGCGAAGGCGGGCGCGCCCGCGATCTACCGACGCCAGAAACTCAGCGGCAGCCCCCCCGAGCCCGCAAGCTTCCCCTGCACCCGCGTCTACGCCTACCACGTGCGCCGCAAGCTCGGCCGCACCGAACTCGGCACCGAACCGGGACGGCACGCCACCCTCGGCATCGATCACTACGTACAGGTCACCTCGCCCATCCGTCGCTACCAGGACCTCGCCATGCAGCGGCAGCTCGCGGCGGTCGTCGAGGGCCGGGCACCGGTCTACGACGCGCAGCAGGTGACCGAGATCCTGCGCGATACCGAACGCGCCACCGGCGACGCCGGACAGGCGACGCGCGAGACCGAACTGTACTGGGTGCTCGAGCACGTGCGCCAGGCGCCCGAGCGCCGCTGGGAAGCGATCGTGCTCGGCCCCCTGCGCGACCGGCGCGTGCTGCTCGAGATCCCCGCGCTCGACCTGCGCACCGCCCTCAAGCCCGGCCGTCGACTCGCCGCCGGCACGCGCGTCGAACTCGCCCTCGCCTCGGTGCACCCGCGCCGCGGGGAGTACCGTTTCCGGATCACGAAGGTGATCGCCACCCCGCCGCCCCGCGATGAGACCCCGGAACAGACGCCCGAGCCTCACGCCACGAGCCACTGAGCGGAGACCCGTGGTCACCGCGATCGACGGCCCGCGTCGTTGCCTTGGTCCGACTTGGCCCTTGGGCTGAAACTCGTCGACCGGTTGCAGGGCAGGGGAGTCGTACCGTGGTGATCGTCAACATGCACGAAGCCAGGGCGCAGCTCTCGAAGCTGGTGGAGCGAGCCAGACGCGGCGAGGAGATCGTCATCGCCCGCGCCGGACAACCGGTAGCGCGACTCGTGCCGCTGCGCCCCGCACGCCCTCCTCGCCCTCTCGGCCTGTACCGGGGGCAGATCGAAGTGGCTCCGGACTTCGATACGCTGCCGGAGCAACTCCTCGGTGCGTTCGAGGGCAGCGAGGATTGAGGTTGCTGCTCGACACCCACGTCCTGCTCTGGGTTCTGGGCGCGCCGGAGCGCCTGCTGCCCGAGGTCGCGAAGCGTATCACCGACCCGGCTCTCGATGTCCACGTCAGCGCCGCAACCGCCTACGAGATCTCGATCCAGTACGCCCTCGGAAAACTCCGCCTTCCGGCTCGCCCGCACACCTGGTTGCCGCAAGCGGTCCGACGCCTGCACCTGAGCTGGCTCGCCATCGAACCCGACGACGCCCTGCTGCTAGGCTGCCGCCTCACCACCGCGATCCGTTCGACCGCCTCCTCGCCGCACAGACCGCACGCGGCTACACGCTCGTGACGCACGACCGCCGGCTCGAGCGCTACGGGGTCCCCGTCCTCTGGACATGACGCCCCCCTACCGGCCGGCTCCGGCTCCGGCTCAACCGATGCGGGACACCCCGCCGAGGTACGGGTGCAGACAGCTCGGCAGCTCGATCGAGCCGTCAGCACGCTGCCACGTCTCGAGCAGCGCGATATAGACGCGCGGTGTGGCGAGCCCCGATCCGTTGAGTGTGTGGCACAGCCGGATCGCGCCGTTGTCGTCCCGGTAGCGAAGCTTCATCCGCCGCGCCTGGAAGTCCGAGCAGTTGCTCACCGAGCTGCACTCGAGCCAGCGCTCGCTCGCCGGCGCCCACACCTCGAGGTCGTAGGTCTTCGCCGCCCCGAAGCCCATGTCGCCGGTCGACAGCAGCACCACACGCCAGTGCAGCCCGAGCCGCTCGAGCAGCGACTCGGCGTGCCGCGTCATGGCCTCGTGCGCCGCTTCCGAGCCCGTCTCGGTCGTGATGTTGACGAGTTCCACCTTGTTGAACTGGTGCACGCGCAGGATCCCGCGCGTCTGCTTGCCGGCCGCCCCCGCCTCGCGCCGGAAGCACGGCGAGTACGCGGTGTAGCGCAAGGGCAGCGCATCGTGCTCGAGAATCTCGCCGCGGTGCACGTTGGTGAGCGTCACCTCGGAGGTGGGGATCAGATAGAGGTGGTCGTCGCGCAGCCGGTAGAGATCGTCCTCGAACTTCGGCAGTTGCCCGGTGCCCGTGAGGGTCTCGGCGTTGGCCACGAACGGGGTGCACAGCTCGGTGTAGCC
>RFJN01000454.1 GCA_003694875.1 Planctomycetota bacterium
CCCGTACCGCCTCGTCGACCTCGAATGCGATCGGCAACATGGCCCCATGCTGCCGGCTCGCGCCACGCCCTGCAAGGCCCACCGGCAGTTCGGGCTCCGCCGCACCGGGTCCGACGGTCGCCCCCACCTTGCCGACACGAGCCCCGGGATGCTACTCTGCCGTTGCCGGGTCACCGCGCCGAATGGCTCACGCACCGTCCTGCCGAAGCTCCCGGGACGGAACGTGCCCGTCCGCACGGGACTCCGTCCGAAAGAGCTTTCGAGGGCATGTGCATGTCTCGCCGCACCGGATTCGCACTTTCGCGCCTGTCGTTGTGCCTCGCTGTCTTTCTCGTCGGTGCATGCGTCGCAACCCCGCGTGCACAAGCGGTCACCGTCGATCTGAGCGTGACGGGAACGATCGACACGAACGGCAACACGATCTTCGGAGCGTCGGGCACGGCCGTACCCGTCAACGTCGGGTTCACGGTCGACACGAGCCTGGCGGGCCCAACCGTGACGATCCTCAAGGGCTCGAACATTCTCGGCACCACGTTCGCCACCGACTTCTACGGGTACGACGTGGCGGGATTGAGCCACTTCAACCTCTCGTTCGGGAACCACAGTTGGGCGTCGAGTTCGCTTCGCAGTCTGAGCGTGGCACCGGGCAAGGCGGCCCACCTCTGGCTGGACGTCGATCTCGCTACGGGAGCGACCCCAACGGGAATCTGGCTGAGCGCCCGCGACGCTGCCGGTCAGTTCGACGTGGGCGGAGGCCGGAATACCCCAGCGGGCATGACCTTCCGCGATGTTCTGACCGTGACGGGAGGGGGAAACCAGGGCAGCGGTTTCATCGCTACCATCGCTCCGTCTGCGACGTTTGCCGCCACCGCCGTCCCGGAGCCGCATGGACTCTCGCTCGCCGCCTCGCTTCTCGCCATTCTGCTCGCGCAACGCCGACGCAATCGCCCCTGAATCCGAAGCGTCGTCGGACGCCCCTGCTCCGCCCGTCGGTCGCTGCCGCCCCGTTCGCGCAATCGGGCGGTGGTTCCACCAACCCCGTTCGCAAGCGTATCCATAGCCGGCGCCCTCTGAGAGTTTGAACCGGTCTATCGTTGTTCGATCCGTCCGTTCCTCCTGGCCGGATTCGCGCGCGCCTCGAGGCGGCTTCGGCCCTAGAGAGAGCAGGATCGCGCGGCCCGCCCCCCAAGGGGCACCGGGCCGATGCGGTTCACCACGCGCGGGGGAAAGCGCAGCAGCAACCGCAATGTTGCACCCCAACAAGAGGAACAACTCCATGCCCTGAACCACATGCCGGAACCTGCGCCGATTGGCACGCCGTTTCCTCTCCTCCGGAGCCAACACGGACCCCCGAAGGAGTCGACCATGCGCAGTTCCCGGCGTTGTCCCCCCTCCGCCTCCGTCCCGCTCGCGGGCGCGCTCCTCCTGTGTGCTCTCACCGCGAGCGCGCAGTCCGTCCCGCAGCTGCCACCGATCTCGCTGCCGCCGGTGCCGAGCGCCCCCGGCATGCTCTTCGCCCCGGCGGACGTGCCGGCGCTGCGCGCCCGCCGCAGCCGCGCCCCGTACGACGCGTGGTACAACGCCTTCCGCTCGTTCGTGGACGCGCGTCTCGGCCGCGTCTCGTCGGCACTCGGCGACGACGCGCTCGGACGCTTCGCCAAGGCGGCCGCCGCCCTGCACGCCCTCGGCGAGAGCCCGCCGTCCGGCCCCTTCGCGAGCTACCGCGACGCCGCGGCCGAGGCGATCATCGCCATGGCCGACCGCAGCCCCAACCTTCTCCCGGGCACCGGCACCCTGGTTCCGCAGTACGACAGTTCCACGCTGCAGTGCATGGCCGAGGCCTACGATCTGTTGCGCGGCAGCGGGCTGCCCGCGGCGACCGATCGCGCGGTGCGGGCGCGGATCGCCACCTGGGCGAGTGCGGTCGCCTCCGATCTCCCGCTCAGCGTCAATCCGTCCAACATCATGGCCAAGGCGGGTGCGGCGCTCGTGAGCACCGCGCTCGCGCTGCCCGGCGAGGCCGGGGCCGCGGGCTGGCTTCGCACCGGGCTCGACTACCTCGACCGCGTGCTCGCGGACAAGCTCAGCCCCGAGGGCTGGTGGCGCGAGGGACCGCACTACGCCAACTACACGCTGAACAACCTCGTCTCCACCGCCTGGCACGTGCGCAACCGCACGGGCGTGGACTGGTTTCCGACGCTGCGGCCGCTGGTGCGCTACGCTCTCGACGCCACCGCGCCCGACGGCCTGCTCGCGCCCTACGAGGAAGGCATCGCGGTGAGCTTCCCCTTCCACACCCTGCTCGCCGCCTATCCCGGCGACCCGCTGCAGCCCGAGATGGCGTGGGCCTGGAGCCGCAGCGCGGGGCGACTCGGCAGCTACCTCAACCAGCAGCAGCACGACGTCACCGCGTTCGTGTTCTTCGACGACGGGGTGGCGCCGCAGCCGCCGGCCTCCGACACCGCCGCGAGCTTCGTGGCCGGCGATGAGAACCTCGTGGTGCTGCGCTCGGGCCGCGACCGCGACGCGATCCACGCGAGCGTGCTCACGGCGGTGGACTACTCGCTGCTCGACGTGCTGCCCTCGCGCCACAACACGCGCAACCCCCTCGATCTCGTGCTGTACGCCGGCGGTCACACGCTGCTGCCCACCGCGAGCGGCGGGCCGCAGATCACGCGTTCCGCCAACCGCAGCGTCTACCTCTCGCCCGCCTCGCGGCAGACGATCCTGGTCAACGG
>RFJN01000455.1 GCA_003694875.1 Planctomycetota bacterium
ATCTCACCCCGGGCGCGCGGCACCGCGATCGCGTGAAGATCGTGCTGTTCCAGACCTTCGTCGCGCGGTGGGACGGAGAGCCGGGCCTTCTCGAACTCACCGGCCGACGGGTGCGCTGTACGGGGCGGTACAACGAGCACCCCATCTTCGGGCCGGGGATCATCGCCAGCATGCTGCAGGTGCTGCCCGTCTCCAACGACGACGCCGACCACCGCGAGGACGCGGAGACCGATCGCAGCGGCGCGACCCCGACGTCGCCAACCACCGAACTTGTCTGGAGGGACCTCTCGTGAACGACCGCGGCCGTACACCGGCGCAAGGCCGGCAGATCTCCGTCGACGACGCCGCTGCGGCGCCCGGGGACCGTTTCGACCGCCAGCGGCGTATCGCCGGCTGGAACCAGCAGCGGCTGCGCAACGCCCACGTGCTCGTCGTCGGCGCCGGCGCGATCGGCAACGAGGTGCTGCTCAAGCTCGCCATGCTCGGCTTCGGCGAGATCACCCTCTGCGACATGGACCGCATCGAACACTCCAACCTCGCGCGCACCCCTCTGTTCCGACCCGGCGACGTCGGCCGCCACAAGGTCGAGGTCGCCGCCGAACGGATCGCCGCGATCGATCCCGAACTGCGCGTCCACCCCGTCGTCGGCCCCTTCGAGACCTCGATCGGAACCGGAACGATCGCCGCATGCGACCTCGTGCTCGGCTGCCTCGACAGCCTCACCGCCCGCCTCGCCGTCAACCGCCGCTGCCTGCTCGCCCGTACGCCCTGGATCGACGCCGGCATCGACGACCGCGCCGCCTCGGTGCTCGTCATCCGCCCCGAGCAGGGCGGCTGCTACGAGTGCGCACTCGACCCCGTCGCCCACACGCGCATCGCCCGACGCTACTCCTGCGCGGACAAGCTGCTCGCCGCGCCCGAACAGGGCATCGCGCCCACCGTCGCCACGATCGCCGGCCTCGCCGCCAACCTGCAGGTGCAACTCGCGCTCGCTCTGCTGCACGATGGCTCCGAGACCGCACCCGACAGCCCCTTCGCCGCACCGGCCGGCGGCTTCCGCCTCACCGTCTCCGCCCACCCGTGGCGACTGCGCACCACCCGCAGGGAG
Organism: Planctomycetota bacterium; assembly: GCA_003694875.1. Classification (GTDB taxonomy): domain Bacteria; phylum Planctomycetota; class J058; order J103; family J103; genus J103. The sequence continues at coordinate 1,109 of RFJN01000455.1, forward strand.
CGCTCCGATCTGTGCACCGCCCACGACGAGACCGCCGAGAGTCCGACACCGCTGCCCACCGGCACCCACGACAGCGCCCGTGCGCTCGCCGCGGCGATCGAGGCCCGACTCGGCTGGCGTCCCGGCACCGTGTTCCTCGACGAGCCGATCGTCGAACGTCTCGCATGCGCCGCGTGCGACGAGAGCGGGTGGGTCGGGGTGCGACGCGACGACTTTCCCGCGTCCGAGGCCGCCTGCCCGCGCTGTGGAAGACGGCGCAGCGCGACGCTCGCCCGGTCGGTCGCCACCGACGGCCCGTTGGCGCACACCCCGCTCGCACGCCTCGGTGTCCCGCCGCGCGCCTGGCTGACGGTCGCCGACGAGCACCGCAGCACGCGCGTCGAACTCGCGGGGTGATCGGGGAAATCATGTCAGATTTCGCGGGCGCGCTGCGTTCCCCTCGTGGAGGCGCGCACAGGGCCCCTCCGGAACGCGAGCCCAGGGAGACCGCCATGCAGTTCAGGGAAGAGATCAGCACGATCACGGTCGTGCTGCAGCCGTACGACGAGAGCCGGCGTGCCGAGGTGCAACTTCCGCCGGACACCACCGTCGCCGAACTGATCGCCGCCGCCCGCAAGCGCTGGCGGTTCGACGACGGTACCGACTACCGACTGGTCCTCACGCGCCGGCGTTTCGACGAGAACGAGAACTTCGAGGACGTCGACGAGGAACTCGACCCCTCGCGGACCCTCGGCTCCTATGGCTTGCCGCACCGCGCGCTGCTCACCCTCTACCCGAACCTGGTCGCGGGCGCGGGCGATCTTCTCGAGCAACTGCGCGAGAAGCGACTGCGCAACGAGCGCGCCGCCATCGAGCAGCTCGCCGCGCGCCTCGAGCCGCTGCGCGTGCTCCGCTGCCACCCCGAGTTCAAGAGCGGGTTCGCGCTCGAGTTCCGCTGCCCCGGCGTGACCGAGCTGACAGCGGGTACCGCCAGCATCGGTCGGGTCCACCGGGTCACGATCACCTATCCGGTCGATTTCCCGCGTCCGGGCACGGCCCCGAGCGTGCGGTTCGTCACCCCCATTCGCCACCCGCACGTCTTCACGCACGATCGCACCGTCTGCCTCGGGAAGGCGGCGAAGGCGAACGAGCCGCTCGAGCAGCTCGCGATCCGGATCGGACGGTTGATCACCTGCGATCCCGAACTCTTCGATCCGGGCAGTGTCGCCGACCCCGACGCGGCGCGGTGGCTTCGCAGCAACATGAACCGACTGCCGCTCGGAGGCGCGCGCTTCGGACAGGTGCGTCGCCCGGGCACACCACCCACCCGCCCGACCATGACCTGGAAGGACCTGAGGGAGTAGCGGGGATCCAGCATGCGGTGGACCGAAATCGAGCCGGTCGATACGACCGGCGTCGTCGCCCTGCTCGAACCGGCCGAGCGGCTCCGGGTGCACTTCGCCATCGCGCCCCGGGCGTGGGCCACCATGCGACGACACACGATCGCGAGCTCGGTCGAGGAGGGGGGCGTTCTGTTCGGCACCGTGCACCGCCTCAGTCGCGAGGTGGCGATCGTGCAGATCGAGTGCGCGCTCGGTGTACAGCAGCGCGACGCCTCCCGAACGCGCTTCGCCTTCCGACGCGGAAGCTGGAGCGAGATCCTGCGC
>RFJN01000456.1 GCA_003694875.1 Planctomycetota bacterium
GCCTGTGGCTGCGCTACGCCGGCGGCAACCGCGCACGGATCGAGGCGCGGCTCGCGGCGGCCGGGCTGCGGGCGGTGCGGCGTCGGCGCAACGGCGGCGGCCAGGCCCTGTCGGGAAACGCCCCCTGCCGCGATCCCGGTTGATCGCCGACGTGCAGCGTCGCGAGAACCGAAGCGTCCTCGACGTACCTGCGCACGCCTCCGGCGTCTGCGAACCTCGCTCCTCGCCACTCGGCGCCAGCCGAATCTCTCGCGACGGGCTCGTTTCCAGACAGAGCCTAGGGGCGCGCGGCCGCTCCGGGCCTCCGGTGGACCGAATCGGGCGGCGCCGGGGCCGCAACCGGCGCGTCCGTGCCGCGCAGGTCCGGGGAGCGGTCGGCGGGGATCTCGAAGCGCTCGAGGATCGCGGCGTGCCGCTTTCTCGCCTCGTGCCGGTCGATCACGATCTCGCGGTGGTCCCAGGCGCGCAGCCGCACGAACCGGCCGGTCGCCGACTCCACGAGTTCGACGAGGTGGCGCAGCGACCGGCACGCGGTGCCGTCCACCGCCTCGATCAGCACGCTGTCGAGATCGTGGTAGCCGCGGGTGGAGGCGTCGGCGAGCACCTGCTGCAGCACGACGGGTTCGGTGCGTTCGGGGCTCGGCAGCCCGTGCTCGTAGAGCGCGACGAGTTCGCGCGGCGCCTCGCGCCACCACTGCTCGCCCCAGGTCTTGAGGTAGTTGCGGGTCAGGGGAGCGAACACCATGCCGCCGAAGATGAAGTAGCTCGGCTTGACGTCGTAGCGCTCCTCGGCGACGAGGTGGGCGGGCGGACGCAGCGGCAGGCGCAGGCGAACCGGTTGCGCGTCACGCCACAGTTCGAGCTCGACGGTCTCGCCGACGTGGCGGCGGGTGAGCAGGTGGTCGAAGTCGAGCCGGTCGTCGTCGCGGAACGCGATCGTGCCGTCGGCGGCGATGGGCTCGCCGTCGATCGCGAGCAGCACGTCGCCGGGCTCGAGCCGCCCCCAGCCCGAGCCGCCGTAGCCCACGCGGTTGATCAGGATCCCGCGCCGCTCCTCGGGCGCGAGCCCGAGCGCCTCGCGGTGGGTGGGCGATTCGAGCGGCTGCCACTGCACCCCGAGTTCGGGGAAGCCGCGGTGCTCGTCGCGGCCGACGTCGCGCAGAAAGTGTTCGATCACGGGGGTGGGGATCAGGTAGCCGGTGCGCTGCGCGTCGTCGAGCGTCTGCATGGCGACGCCGATCAGCTGCCCGTCGCGCAGCACCGGTCCGCCGCTCGAGCCGGCGTTGATCGCCGCATCGACCTGGATCCCGAGCAGCCGCTGTCGGCGGTGCACGTAGTGGATCACCTCGATGCGCGACACGATCCCCTCGCTGATGCTCAGCCGCTCGCCGCCGACCGGATAGCCGCAGGCGGTCACCCGCTGGCCGAGCCGCGGCAGGGGGCCGAGCGGGATGGGCTGCACGGCGTCGAAGAAGTGCGGGTCGTCGACGTCGAGCAGCGCAAGGTCGCAGTCGTGCCCGAGCGCCTCGACGGTGGCGGGGACGCGTTCGGCCTGCCCGTAGCGGCGGACCTCGACCCAGACGTGGTCCTGCACGCAGTGGGCGTTGGTCAGGATTCGGGGGCCGCGTGCGGTCTCGACGATCGCGCCGGAGCCGGTGCTCGCCTCGCTGCCGCGGCTGTGCCACGGCTGCTCGTAGTCCGGCGGCTCGGAGATCGTGTGCACCCGCACCACCGCGGCGAGCCGCTGCTCGAGCCGGTTGCGGGCCGGGGGCTTGTGCATGGGCGGTATTGTAGGCGCGCTGTGGCGGGGGTCCAGAGCCGGCGCGGCCGGTCGTTGCCCCGGGGGTGGCCGACCGTATAATGGCGCGTCTTTCGGGCTGAGAGAGCGGATCGTGGCCGAGGTGGCGGGGGCGTGGCGAATCGGGGAGCGGCTGCGGCGTCTGCGCCGCGCGCTGGCCCACGCGTTCGCGGTCGACGCCGAGCCGCCGCTGCAGGCCGAGGACGAGGCGCTGCTCGACCGGCTGGCGGCTGCGATCCGGCGCCGGCGCATGGAGGCGGCGGCGATCCTGTTTCTCGAGTCGGTCAAGCCGCTCGGCTTTCTCGGCTCGCAGGCGCTCGTGTTCCTGCGGCCGTTCGCCACCCTGGTGGTGCGCTCGCCGCAGGACTACGATCGCCTGACCCGGTTGCTCGAGCGCCGTGACGGGATCGAGGCGCTGTTGCGACGACTCGAGGCGCCCGCGGCGCGGCGAGAGGAGGAGGAGGCCGGTGAGCGGCGCGAAGATCGCACCCGATGACCTGCGCGTGATCGTGGCGACCGACTGCGGCTCGACCACGACCAAGGCGATCCTGATCGAGGTCGTGGACGGGCACTATCGGCAGACCTACCGCGGCGAGGCGCCCACGACCGTGGAGGCGCCGTTCGAGGACGTCACGATCGGGGTGCTCAACGCGATCGCCGAGATCGAGGACCTCAGCGGGCGCAAGATCCTCGACGAGCAGGGTCGCATCATCACGCCCGCGAGCGAGGGGCGCGGGGTCGACATCTACATCTCGACGAGCTCGGCCGGCGGCGGACTGCAGATGCTCGTCGCCGGCGCGGTCAAGACCATGACGGCCGAGAGCGCGCAGCGCGCCGCGCTCGGGGCGGGCGCGATCGTCATGGACGTGCTCGCGTCCAACGACGGGCGGCTGCCGCACGAGAAGATCGAGCGCATCCGCGAGCTGCGGCCCGACATGATCCTGCTCTCGGGCGGTACCGACGGCGGCACGGTCAGCCACGTGGTGGAACTCGCCGAGTACATCGCGGCGGCCAACCCGCGGCCGCGACTCGGCGGCGGCTATCGGCTGCCGGTGATCTACGCCGGCAACCGCGACGCGCGCGAGCAGGTGCGCAAGCTGCTCGCCGACAAGATGGAGCTGTTCATCGTCGACAACCTGCGGCCCACCCTCGAGCGCGAGAACCTGTGGCCGGCGCGCCAGAAGATCCAGGAGCTGTTCCTCGAGCACGTCATGGCGCAGGCGCCCGGCTACAAGAAGCTCATGGCCATGACGGGGGCGCCGATCATGCCCACCCCCGCCGCCATGGGCACCATGATCCAGACGATCGCCGAGCAGCGGCAGGTCAACGTGCTGGGGGTGGACATCGGTGGGGCCACGACCGACGTGTTCTCGAGCTTCCGCGTCGAGGGGGTGGACGAGCCGGTCTTCAACCGCACCGTCAGCGCCAACCTCGGCATGAGCTACTCGATCTCGAACGTCATGGCGCGCGCGGGGATCGACAACGTGTTGCGCTGGGTGGCGTTCGAGACCGAGCAGGCGCCGCTGCGCGACGCGATCAAGAACAAGATGATCCGCCCGACGACGATCCCGCAGCAGCTCGAGGACCTGCAGATCGAGCAGGCGCTCGCGCGCGAGGCGCTGCGGGGCTCGCTCGAGGAACACCGCTCGCTTGCGGTCGGACTCAAGGGGGTGCAGACCGAACGCACGATCTCCGAGGCGCTCAGCCAGGAGGGCAGCGGCGCCTCGCTCGTGGACATGATGCGGCTCGATCTGATCGTGGGCTCGGGCGGGGTGCTGTCGCACGCGCCGCGGCGCGCGCAGTCCATGATGATGATGCTCGACGCGTTCGAGCCCGAGGGGGTGACGCGGCTCGCGGTCGACTCGATCTTCATGATGCCGCACCTCGGGGTGCTGTCCACGATCCACCCGCGCGCGAGCGCGGAGGTGTTCGAGCGCGACTGCATGATCCCGCTCGGGACGGCGATCGCTCCGCGGGGGCAGGCGCGCCGGTTCGGTGCGCGGTGTCTGCGCTACCGGGTGGAACTGCCCGGCGGCGAGGTGCGCGAGGGAGAACTCGCCTTCGGCGATCTTGTGCGGATCCCGCTCGCGCGGGAGCAGCGCGCCACGGTGCATCTCGAGCCGGCGCGCGGATTCGACGTGGGGGCGGGGCCGAAGAAGGCGCGCACCGTCGAGGTGAGCGGCGGCGAGGTGGGGCTCGTGCTCGACGGACGCGGGCGTCCCTTGCGCATGGAGCAGGACAAGGCGAAGCGGTTTGCGCAGCTCAGCCGCTGGTACGAGGCGATGGACCTCTATCCGCGGCTCACCGCGGCCACGCGGAGCTAGGGAGGGCGAGCATGGCACACGCCTACACGCCGGGGTTGCGCGTGGCGCGCTGCACGCGCGTGCGCAAGCGCCGGGTGCTGCCGCTCGAGGGCACGGTCACGCGCGCGGTGGGCGACCGGGTGGCGGCCGACGATGTGGTGGCCGAGACGCACCTGCCCGGCGACGTCCACAGCGTCAACGTGGTGAATCGGCTCGGGATCAGCCCCGGCGAGATCGAGCGCTACATGTGCAAGCGCGAGGGCGACCCGGTCCGCAAGGGAGAGCCGATCGCGCGCTCGACCGCGCTGTTCGGCCTGCTCAAGAACGAGGTGCCGTCTCCGATCGACGGAACCGTCGAGAACGTGAGCAGCGTGACCGGACAGGTGCTGCTGCGTACCGCGCCCAAGCCGGTGCAGGTGCGCGCGTTCGTGGACGGTACCGTCGTCGAGGTGGAGCCCGGCGAGGGGGCGGTGATCGAGACGGTCGCCACCTTCGTGCAGGGGATCTTCGGGGTGGGGCGCGAGACGTGGGGCGAACTCGCGGTGCTCGCGCGCGCGCCCGACGAGCCGCTCGATCCGGCGGCGATCGGTCCCGAGCACGCCGGAAAGCTGGTGGTGGGCGGGGCGCTTGTCTCCTACGAGGCGATCGAGCGGGCGCGCGAGCACAAGGTCGCGGGCGTGATCGGGGGCGGGATCCACGACGCGGACCTGAAGCGCCTGCTCGGCTACGATCTCGGCGTGGCGATCACCGGCCACGAGCCGATCGGGATCACGGTCGTGGTGACCGAGGGCTTCGGACAGATCGCCATGGCGGAGCGCACCTTCGGTCTGCTGCGGGAGCGCGAGGGGGCGCGCGCCTCGCTGTCGGGGGCCACGCAGATCCGCGCCGGCGTGATCCGGCCCGAGATCATCGTGCCGTATCCGCCGGGCACCGAGCCCGAGGTGGCCGACGACGAGCAGCACGAGCAGGGGGTCATGGAGATCGGCTCGATCGTGCGTTGCATCCGGCGTCCGTACTTCGGCCGGATCGGGCGAGTCGTCGAGCTTCCGGTCGAGCTCGTGCAGGTCGAGAGCGAGACGCGGGTGCGGGTGGTGGAGGTGGAGTTCGACGGGGAGCGGGCGGTCGTGCCGCGCGCCAACGTCGAGCTGATCGAGGTCTGAGGGGCGCACGCCCCGGGGAGGGGGACGACAGCGGTGGATCGAGCACGAGCCACGTGTTGGCGGGTGGTCGCCGGTGCGCTGGCGCTGTGGTGCGGGGCTGTGGCCGCGGCGCAGGACGCCGCGGTCCCGAGCACGCCGACCGCCGAGCCCGCACGCGCCGCCGTGCCGGTGCCCGAGCGGGTGTGGATCGAGGACACGCCCAACGATGACGGGCGCAAGCTGACGGTGCGCTGGCTCGGCGCGGACGGCGAGGACGCCGACGGCGTCGAGGTCTACGTCGAGCTCGCCACGAAGCCCGACGGACCGTGGCTGCCCGCGGCGGGGCCGCTGCCGGCGCGCGGGGCGTGGTTCCGGGATCTGCGCAGCGAGTACGGCCCGTTCACCCCGAGCGGCACCGAGGCGGGACACGCCGTGGTCGTCGAGCCGCTCTCGCTCGACCCGATCGCGCCGCACCGGCTGCTCGAACTCGCCATGATGCCGCCCGGCGATCCGCGCCGGGTGCTCGGCGAGCGCGAGGTGGAGGCGATCCTCGGCAAGGGGGCGCTCGCGAAGGTGCGCGAGATCATCGCGGCGCACGGGGTCAAGGAGCGCGCCGGGATCGCGGGGCACGTCGAGGGACGGATCCTCGAGGAGGTGAGCTACTTCGTGCTCGAGCGGCCGTGGTACGCCCGCCTCGTGCTGCGTGCGCCGGGGCGCGCGCGGCGGATCGTGGCCGCCGAGGCGCCGCTCGCCCCGCAGCAGAACCTGTTCAATCTGCGCAAGCTCAACAACTTCGTGTTCATGGTGCTGCTCAGCGCCGTGGTGCTGATCATGATCCGGCGCGCGCGCCGCAACCCGGATCTGTACCTGCGCCGGATTCCGGGGCTGGATGCGGTCGACGAGGCGCTCGGTCGCGCCACCGAGATGGGCAAGCCGGTGCTGTTCGTGCACGGGCTCAACCCCATGGACTCGCCGTCCACGATCGCGGCGGTGAACATCCTCGGCGAGGTCGCGAAGAAGGTGGCGCGCTACGATTCGCAGCTTCTGGTGACGTGCGCCGATCCGATCGTGCTCGCCGTCTCGCAGGAGACGGTGAAGGAGGCCTACACCCACGCCGGACGGCCGGATGCGTATCGTGCCGACGACGTGTTTCTCGCCGCCTCGGAGCAGTTCGCCTACGTGGCCGCGGTCGACGGGATCATGATGCGCAAGAAGCCCGCGGCGAACTTCTACGTGGGCTACTTCTACGCCGAGTCGCTGCTGCTCGCGGAGACCGGCGCGGCGAGCGGTGCGATCCAGATCGCGGCGACCGACAGCTTCACCCAGCTGCCGTTCTTCGTCACGACCTGCGACTACACCCTCATGGGCGAAGAGCTGTACGCGGCGAGCGCGTACCTGTCGCGCGATCCGCTGCTGCTCGGCAGCCTCAAGGGCCAGGACTGGGGCAAGGCGGTGATCATCGTGGTGCTGCTGCTCGGCACGATCCTCGCCTCGTTCGACATCGGCTGGTTCGACGCGCTCGTGCAGACCTACTGAGCGGCCGCGGGAGGAGATCACCATGCTGCTGAAGCGCACGATTCCGGTCGCGATCGCCTTCGTGGTGGGGCTGTGGTTCGCGATCCAGTACTACGTGCCCACCTCGTTCTCGGAACGCTCGCTCACCTGGGCGTCGAACTGGGCGAAGATCCTGCTCGGCTTCGCCTACATTCTCGGGCTGTACTCGCTCGTGCACGTGCACTGGCAGAAGATCCGCCGCGGGCAGCCGGGCTATGGGTATTCGCTGCTCGTGTACGTGGGGCTCGTGGGCACGCTCGTGCTCGGTCTGTCGGGCGAGGTGCAGACACTCGTGGACATCGCGACCGGAAAGGCGCACCACTTCGCCGACTTCCAGGCGTACAGCACCCACGACAAGCCGATCCCGAACTTCTCGAGCGGCTTCGACTGGGTCTACAACTACGTGTTCTACCCGGCCTCGGCGACCATGTTCAGCATCCTCGCGTTCTTCATCGCGTCCGCGGCCTACCGCACCTTCCGCGCCCGCACGATCGAGGCGGCGTTTCTGCTGATCGCGGCGATCATCGTCATGTTCGGCCGGGTGCCGATCGCGGCGGCGGTGCACCGGGCGATCCCCGACGTGGCCGACTGGATCATGGCGAATCCCAACATGGCGGTGAAGCGGGCGATCCTGATCGGGATCTCGCTCGGCACGATCGCGACCTCGCTGCGCATCATCTTTGGGATCGAGCGCGCCTACCTCGGAGGGGACTGACGTGCGCTGGCTGCTGCAGATCGACCGTCGCTACATCTACATCGTCGTCGCGGTCGCGATCATCTCGGCGCACCTGCTGCGCGACAAGGTGCACTTCCCGATCTACGCGAGCAAGCCGGTGCGCGGGGTCCACGACGCGATCGAGAAGCTTGGGCGCGGCGACGTGGTGCTCGCCTCGCTGGACTTCGATCCCGCCTCGGCGCCCGAACTCGATCCCATGGCGCGCGCGGTGCTGCGGCACTGCTTCTCGAAGGGGCTGCGGGTGATCGGCATGACGCACTGGCCGTCGGGGATCGGGCTCGCGGAGCAGATCATCACCGAGACGGTGCGCGAGTTCGACGACGTGGTGGTGGCGTACCGGATCTTCGAGCGTCGCAAGGAGGCGCGCGCGGAGATCGAGCGGCTGCGTTCGCTCGAGGGGGTGACGCTCGGCGCGGAGGTCGCGCGCTGGCCGGCGGCGACGGTGAACGCCGGTCGGGCGAGGATCGACGGCGGAGCGAAGCCCGAACTCACGTGGTCGCTCGGGCTGCGCGAGGCGGTGGCGACGATCGGCACCGGAGCGCCGAAGCTCGCGAAGCTCGGCAAGCGGCGCTGGGCGGTGCTCGTGCAGATCGCGCGCAAGCCGACGCTCACCTACGGCGAGGACTACTGCTTCCTCGGACAGCGCGCGGGTGCGGGGATCCTGATCATCACCATGGGCCAGTCTCTGTATGCGGCGTTTCCGGTCGACAACGCGGGCAACTCCACGCGCGCCATGCCCATGCTGCAGGACGTGCGCTCGCTCTCGGACATCGACTACCTGATCTGTCTCGCCTCGGGCAACACCGGCGAGACGTGGGTCGCCTACGGCTCGGAGCGCTACCACTTCCCCATGGGGATCGGGTGCACCGCCGTGATCGCGCCCGATCTGTACCCGTTCTACCAGGCGGGCCAGATCACGGGGATCATCGGCGGGATCAAGGGCGCGTGGGAGTACGAGGCGCTGATCGGGATCCCGGGCTCGGCGACCGAGGCGGTGCCGGCGCAGACCGCCGCGCACCTGCTCGTGATCGTGCTGGTGCTGCTGTGCAACGTGGGCTACTTCCTCGCCGGCCGTGGCCGCGCGGTGGCGAGCTGAGCGAGCGAGAGAGAAGGGCGGAGCATGGACACGCAGGCGCAAGGCGATACGACGACGACTCGCGGCGACCGCATCTTCTACGTCGTCCTGACGCTTCTGTTCGTCGGGCTCTCGGCGTGGTCGCTCTCGGGCGAGACCGGCCACCGCTTCACCGCCCCGGACGGGACGGTGTCCTGGCTGCCGGTGGGCCGCGGCCCGGCGTGGGAGACGCTCGGGGTGCTCGTGGCGGCGGGGCTCACGCTCGCGCTCTACAGCTTCCTCTACAAGGACAACCCCTTCTTCAAGGCGGCCGAGCACATCTACGTCGGCGTGGGGCTCGGCTACTCGCTCGTGATCGCGTGGTTCCAGTACATCAAGGCCGAGCTGTACTTCCCGCTCGTGAAGTACTGGGTGCGCGACGGGGTGCAGGGCCAGCCCGACTACCTGCTGATCGTCCCGCTCGTGCTCGGGCTGTTCCTGCTCGCGCGCTTCATCCGGCCGCTGCAGTGGCTCTCGCGCTGGTCGTTCGCGTTCATCATCGGCTTCGGCTCCGGGGTGGCGATCCCCAACATCATCCACGCCAACGTGCTGCAGCAGATGCAGTCGTCCATGGCGGCGATCGAGTTCGGCAACGTGTGGCTCGCCGCCAACGCGCTGTGCGCGCTGCTCGGCGTGGTGTCGGTGCTCGTGTACTTCTACTTCAGCGTCGAGCACAAGGGGGCGATCGGGGTGGTGTCGAAGATCGGAATCTGGTTCCTCATGATCTCGTTCGGCGCGAGCTTCGGCTACACGGTCATGGGCCGCATGGCGCTGTTCGTGGGGCGGGTGCAGTGGCTGATCGAGGAGTGGCTGCGGATTCCGCTGTCGTCGTGAGCCGCGAGGGCGCAGGCGAGCCGGCGTTGGTGCGGCTCGAGCCGGCGCGCGTTCTCGCACTGCGCGCGCGGGTGCTGCGGCCGGCCCGTCCGCTCGAGGCGGCGCGGTTTGCGGGCGATGACGATCCGCGCACGCTGCACCTCGGGGTGCTCGGGGCGGACGGCGAGCCGGTGGCCGTGGCGACGCTGCTGTGCGAGCCGCTTCCCGACGAAGCGCAACGCAGCGAGTGCGCGGGGCGCGGCTGGTGGCGGCTTCGCGGCATGGCGGTCGAGCCCGCGCTGCGCGGCCGCGGGCTCGGGCGCCGGCTGCTCGCGGTCTGCGAGCGGGAGGCGGCGGCGCGCGGTGCGCACGCCGTGTGGTGCAACGCCCGGCGCACCGCGATCGGTTTCTACGAACGCTGCGGCTGGCGCTGCGTCTCGGCCCCCTTCGAGATCCCCGGCATCGGTCCCCACCGGCGCATGGTGCGGGAGGTGGCGGCGCTCGGGCGAGAGGATGGCGCCGAGCGGGCGGGCTCGTGGGCTCGCTGAGTTCGGCGGCGGGGCGCCAGCCCGCGCACCGGTGAAACCCGGGGGGCACGGGCGGCCAGCACGCCCCGCGGCGACGACGAGACGCCGCCGGTCCCAGAACGACGTGGCGTTCCAGGGCGCTCGCGAGCGCCTCACCGACTGCAGCGCTCCATAGACGCGGCCCACAGGTTCGTCGCGAACGCATGGGCGTCCATGCTACATGCGCGGCGTTGCCGCTCGAAGCCGTCGTCCCGCCGCTGCTCCCGGGCGGCTCCGGCCTGCGAATGGTTGCCGCAACGGGATGGAGGCGGAGGACGCTCGGCGCGCGTCCCTCCGCCTCCGTGGGTGGCGTGCTCGCTGTCGAGATCCGCGC
>RFJN01000457.1 GCA_003694875.1 Planctomycetota bacterium
CCTTCCTCTCACCACCGGCGGCGGCAACGCAGCGTCGTGCTACGGCCCCTCCGGGCTCTCCCTGCCGGGCGACGGCGCCGGCGCCACCGCGGCGCCCCGCTCTCCCCCGTCGCCCGCTCTCCGTGCTGCTCCCTCCAACGCCCCGGCGCCTCCGAGGTTTCGCAAGACGGTGATCCACGCCTCGATCGGATGGCGCTCCGGCCCGTACGCCGTCAGGTTGCCGAGCGCGAGATCCACCCGTCCGTCCCCGTCCATGTCCCCCGCCGCGAGGCTCGCGTGGTCGGTGCGTTGCCGCTCGAGCACGTGCGGAACGAAGCGCCGCGTCTCGATCTGCTCGAGCCACAACACCGACGGCGGATCGAGCGCGGCGCGCTGCTCGGCCTCGAGGTGCGGCAGCATGGCGCACGCGAGCACGTCCCGATCCCCGTCGCCGTCGAGATCGGCGACCTCCACACCGTAGACGCCGTACATGGGCGCCAATTCATGCGGCACCCACCGCCCCCCGGGGCGCTGCTCGACCCAGCGCAGCCCGTGGTAGGGCTTGAGCCGGTGGTCGTCGAGCACGTCCCCGTTCGCGAGCACGACATCCAGGTCGCCATCGCCATCGAGATCCGCCACCCGCATCCCGCTCGAACCCCACGCCGGGTGCGGGGCGCGCCACAGCGTTCGCGCCGCGAAGCGCAGCCCGCCCTCGCCCTCGCGGTGCAGCTCGTACGCCACGAGCGCCTCGTGCTCCTGCGCGAACAGCGCGATCACCTCGAGCGCCCCGTCGCCATCCAGATCGCGCGCCTCGCAGGCCACCGCACCGTGGCGCGGATCGATCTCGTGCACCACGAAGCCCGGCAGCGCCGCCGCTTCACGTCGCTGCTCGAGCCACAGCAGCCGTCCCGTCGCCCGGAAGCCGAACACGGCCACGAGCAGATCGAGATCGCGGTCGCCATCGAGATCGACCGGTCGCACGTCCGCCACCCGACCGAGCCCGCCCGCGAGCTGCACGCTCCGGAACCCCCGCCCTTCCCGCCGCAGCCACACCACCTGCCCCCGGTGGTGGTCGGCGGGCTCGATGGTTCCAAGGTCGGCCACGACGAGATCGCGCCGCCGGTCGCCGTCGAGATCGCACGCCTCGACGTGCGAGGGATGCGGCAGCCGCGCCACGATCCGCAACCGACGGTCCTGCCAGGGATGCCCCACGAGCACGAGTCCGCTGCGCATGTCGGTCGCCACGAGTTCGGGCCGCGCGTCGCCGTACAGATCCGCCCACCACAGGTGCGAGATGCCGGGCACCGGCGGTGCGCCGCGCGGCGCGAACGCGAGCCGTCCGAAGGCGAGCGGGCTCGGCGTCGCTCCCGGCAACCCGCGTCGTACCGGCAGCAGTTCGGGCGCCTGCGCGGCGTACCAGCGCTCGATCGCGCTGCGCTCCTCGGCCGCGAGCGGGCTGCCCGCGCGCTCGAGGATCGCTGTCATGTCGGAGAGCACCTCCCGCCATGCCGCGCGCGGAAGCACCTCCGGGCCCGGAAGCCTGTGGCATGCAACGCAGCGCGCCCGCGCGAGCGCCTCGCCGGAGGACGCGGACGGGCTCGCGGGAGCGCCGCCCCGGCAGCCGCGGCCGCAACCGAGCGCCGCCGACACCGCAACGAGCAGCGGCAGCGCCGCTGCACGCCACACCGTCCGCGCCGCGTTCACGCCTCGGCGGGCTCGAGCGCGTCGAGTTCCACGAGCACCGCTCCCCCCTCGACCTGCTCGCCCACCTGCACGTGCAGCGCCCGCACCCGCCCCGGCTCCGGCGCACGTACCGGGGTCTCCATCTTCATGCTCTCGAGGATCACGAGCGTATCGCCGGCAGCGACCTCCTGGCCCGGCTCGACGAGCACCCGCAACACCTTGCCCGGCATGGGCGCGGTGAGATCGCCCTCGTGCCCGACCTCGCGCGAACCGCGGCGCAACCGCGGCAGCACGCGCAGCGCGCTCTCCCGACCGCCGCCCTGCACCCAGATCGCGTCGTCCGCGCGCGCGATCTCCCAGTACCGCTGGCAGCCGTCGATCTCGAGCCGCAGCACACCGTCTGCGAGATCGTGCTCGAGCACACGCACGCGTGTCGCACGATCGGGATCGAGCAGCGCCTCCTCGCCCAGCGCCACCCACCAGCGCTCGGGCGTCTCGGCGCGATAGAGCACCCGCAGCCGCTCTCCCGCCTCGTCCTCGAACGCCACCCACGCGTCGCTCGCGCGGTTGTTGCGCCAGCCGGGCGTCAGCGCGGCAAGCCGGCTCTGGCGGCGCCAGCGCTCGAGCGCGAGTGCCACCGCCGCCACCTGCGCCGCCTCCTCGCGCCGTCGCCGCGCGTGCTCGGGCGGCTCGGCGAGTTCGGCCGCGTGCCGCTCGCAGAACGTGGTGTCGGCCTCGCCGCGCTCGATCCGCGGGTGCTCGAGCAGCCGGCGCAGCCACGCGCGGTTGGTACGCAGCCCGAGACACGTCGTGTTGTCGAGCGCGAAGCGCAGCCGCCGCAGCGCCTCGGCGCGCGTGGGACCGTGGGCGATGATCTTGGCGATCATGGGATCGTAGTACACACTCACCACACTGCCGTCGTCGACACCGGCGTCCACGCGGATGCCCGCCACCTCCGGCACGCGCATGCGCAGCACCGTGCCACTCGCCGGCAGGAACTCGTTGTCGGGATCCTCCGCGTACAGCCGGCACTCGATCGCGTGCCCCTCGGCGCGCACCGCCTCCTGCGAGAGTTCGAGCGGCTCCCCCTCCGCGATCAGGATCTGCAGGCACACCAGATCGAGCCCCGTGATCATCTCGGTCACCGGGTGCTCGACCTGCAGGCGCGTGTTCATCTCGAGGAAGTAGAACGACGAGCCGTCCGGCTCGAGCAGCATCTCCACGGTGCCGGCGCCCACGTAGTCCACCGCGCGCGCCGCCGTGACGGCGGCCTCGTGGATCCGCGCGCGCACCGGCGGATCGAGACGCGGCGCCGGCGCCTCCTCGAGCACCTTCTGGTGGCGGCGCTGCACCGAGCACTCGCGTTCGAAGAGGTGCACCACATTGCCGCGGGTGTCGCCGAGCACCTGCACCTCGATGTGGCGCGCGCCCTCGATCACCTTCTCGAGATAGAGCGTGTCGTCGCCGAACGCGGCGCGCGCCTCGCGACGCGCGGCGGCGATCGCCTCGGCGAGGTGCGCCTCCTCCCGCACGAGCCGCATCCCGCGCCCGCCCCCGCCCGCGCTCGCCTTGACGAGCACCGGCAGTCCGAGCGCGACCGCCGCCTGCCGCAGTTCCTCGTCGCTCGCCCCCTCCTTCTCGTAGCCCGGGATCACCGGCACCCCGGCCGCGGCCATGATCCGGCGCGAGGCGATCTTGCTCCCCATGGCGACGATCGTCTCGGGCCGGGGCCCGATGAACACGAGCCCCGCGGCCGCGCACGCCTCGGCGAACGCGGCGTTCTCGGCGAGGAAACCGTAGCCGGGGTGCACCGCGTCGGCGCCGGTGCGCCGCGCCGCCTCGATGATGCGCTCGATCGAGAGGTAGCTCTCGGCGGCCGGCGGCGGACCGATCCACACCGCCTCGTCGGCGGCGCGCACGAACGGCGCGTCGCGGTCGGCCTCCGAGTAGACCGCCACCGTGGCGATCCCCATGTCGGCGCAGCTTCGCAGGATCCGCAGCGCGATCTCGCCGCGGTTGGCCACGAGCAGCTTCCGAATCCGCCCCATGCTCGCCTCTCCTCCCGGTCTGCGGTGCGCGCGGAGTCTACCGGAGTGCCGTCAATGGCGAAAGACGCCGAACGCCATGGAGCCGCGCACCGGGGCGTTGGTGATCGTGGCGAGCGCGAGCCCGAGCACGTCGCGGCTGCGGCGCGGATCGATGATCCCGTCGTCCCACAGCCGGGCGGTGGCGTACAGCGCCGCCGACTCGCCCTCGATCTGCATGCGCACCATGGTCTGCAGCTGCGCGAGCTGTTCCTCGTCGACCTCGATCCCGCGGCGTGCCGCCGCCTGGCGCTTGATGATCGCGAGCACGCCGGCGAGCTGCTCCGGTCCCATGACCGCGATGCGGTGGTTGGGCCAGGTGAACAGCAGCCGCGGCCCGTAGGCGCGACCGCACATGGCGTAGTTGCCCGCACCGTAGCTCGCCCCGATCATGAGCGTGATCGCGGGCAGCTCGCTGTTGCTCACCGCGTTGATCAGCTTCGCGCCGTTGCGGATGATGCCCTCGCGCTCGTAGCGCTCGCCCACCATGAAGCCGGTGATGTTCTGCAGGAACACCAGCGGCACCTCACGCTGGTTGCACAGCTGGATGAACTGCGCCCCCTTGCGCGCCGCCTCGCTGAACAGCACCCCCTCGTTGGCGAGCAGCCCCACGTCCCAGCCATGGATCCGCGCCCAGCCGCACACGAGCGTCTCGCCGTACAGCGGCTTGAACTCGTGAAACCGCGAGTCGTCCACGATCCGCGCGATCACCTCGCGCACCGGCACCGGCACGCGCACGTCCATGCTCGCGAGACCGAGCAACTGCTCGGAATCGTAGCGCGGCGGTCGCACGCCCGGATGCGGGAGCGGACCGGCGCGTCGGACCGGCAGACCCGCCACGATCTCGCGCGCGAGCGCGATCGCCTCCTGCTCGTCGGCGGCGAGGTAGTCGGCGAGTCCGGAGACGCGCGCGTGCATGGCCGCGCCACCGAGCGACTCGTCGTCGGTCTCCTCCCCCGTGGCCATGCGCA
>RFJN01000458.1 GCA_003694875.1 Planctomycetota bacterium
AATCCCCGCAGCGCCACCGCCACCGCGCGGCGCACACGCAGCCGCCTCGCCGCCCGCCGCAGCGCCCGCTCGACAAGCACCGCGTCGGGCACCGGCGCCCGCTGCCGCCCGCGCTCACCGGCCACCGCGCTCTCGCTCCGCGTTCGCGGGGCTCGGTAGCGCGAGCGGCCGCGCGGTCAGCGTGACCGCGGTCCCTCGCGCCGGCACCCGCTCGGGGTAGGCGACGTAGCGTTCGTCACCGGGCAGAATGCGCACCACCTCCGGCCGCTCGAAGGTGGGCACGATGATCGGCACGTCCCCGCCCACGAGCAGCGGATTGTCGAGCACCGCGTCGGGATCGTGGTAGACCGCGATCAGCCCCCCCGAAACGTCGGCGGCGAGCGTCCGGCCGCCGCGCTCGCCCTGCCCGCTGCTGCCGCGCACAAACCGCGAGCCGGTGAACGCCCAGCCGACCTCGGGCATGGTGGAGCGCGCGAACAGGTCGTACAGCAGCGACTCCACGGGTGCGGTCTGTTCGACGCCGTGCTCGTCACGCCACCTCGCGGTGATGCGCAGGCGCGGGGCGCGCAGCGGTCGCGGATCGCCGCGCGCCTGCAGCTCGTTGTCGGGCTCCAGACCGAGCAGGATCAGCCCGAGCATGAGGTGTTCGGCGCTGCACTCGGTGGCGATCAGCGTCTCGTGCAGCTTGCCCTCCTGGGTGCTGAGCAGGTACTCGAGCGCCACGCGCGGGCTCGTCACCACGAACCAGCCGCGGATCTGCAGCGTGCGCGCGGCGGGATCGATCCGCAGACCCGGAAGCTCGACCACGCGCGGGGTGACCGTGGGCGCGGCGGGGCGGTCGCGCTCGGGCGAGGCGTGCGCACTCGCCGCGGCGAGCAACAGCAGCAGGCACGCCGCCGATGCGGGCGCGCGAGGACGCGCCCGGCGTGGCGGTGCACTGCGGCGGCAGCAGCGGCGGTTCACGAGACCGGTGCCTCTTCGAGATAGCTCTCGGCGATCGGATGGGCGGCGGCGAAGCGTGCCACCTCGGCGCGCACGCGCTCGGCGCGCTCGGTGTCCTCCGGTGCCTCGAGCACCGTGGCGATCCAGTCGGCGATCCTCTGCATGTCGTCCACGTCCATGCCGCGGCTCGCCACCGTGGGCGTTCCGATCCGGATCCCGCTCGTGACGAAGGGGGTCTCGGGGTCGTAGGGAATCAGGTTCTTGTTGCAGATGATGCCGGCGCGCTCGAGCGCGGCCTCGGCCACCTTGCCGGTGAGACCACGCGGCCGCAGATCGAGCAGGAACAGGTGGTTGTCGGTGCCGCCGCTCACGATCCGGAAGCCGTGCCGATCGAGCGCGGCGGCGAGCGCGGCGGCGGTCTCGACGATCCGCCGCTGGTAGCGGGCGAACGATTCGGTGAGCGCCTCGCGGAACGCGACCGCACGCGCCGCGATCTGGTGGCACAGCGGCCCGCCCTGCAGCCCCGGCATGACGGCGCGGTCGATCGCCTTCGCGAACTTCTCGCGGCACAGGATCATGCCGCCGCGCGGACCGCGCAGGGTCTTGTGCGTGGTGGTGGTCACGAAATCGGCATGCGGCAACGGGCTCGGGTGCAGGCCGGTGGCGACGAGCCCCGCGATGTGCGCGATGTCGGCGAGCAGCAGCGCCCCCACCTCCTCGGCGATGCGGGCGAAGGCGGCGAAGTCGATCACGCGCGAGTACGCGCTCGCGCCCGCGATGATGAGCTTCGGCCGGCAGCGGCGCGCGATCTCGGCGATCGCGTCGTAGTCGAGCCGTTCGGTCTCGCGGTCGACGCCGTACGAGACGATCCGGTACAGCTTGCCGGCGAGGTTGAGCCGGTGGCCGTGCGAGAGGTGGCCCCCCTGGCTGAGGTCCATGGACAGGATCGTGTCGCCGGGCTCGAGCACCGCGAGCTGCACCGCCTGGTTGGCCTGGCTGCCGGAGTGCGGCTGCACGTTGACGTGCTCGGCGCCGGGAAACAGCTCGCGGGCGCGCTGCTGCGCGAGCCGTTCGGCACGGTCGACGTGTTCGCAGCCGGCGTAGTAGCGGCGGCCGGGATAGCCCTCGGCGTACTTGTTGGTGAAGATCGAGCCGCTCGCGCGCAGCACCGCCGCGCTCACGGTGTTCTCGGAGGCGATGAGGTTGATCTGCTCGGTCTGCCGCCGCCGCTCGTCGGCGAGAATCTGCGCCATGGCGGGATCGACCGCGGCGAGCACCGCGTCGGCTCGCTGACCGTCCCGCTGCACCGTGTCGTCCATGCCCTGCCTCCTCGCCGCCGGGTATGCGATACACCGCCTGCGCAACCGCGGTTCCGCAGGCGGTGGATCGTGGGTTGGATCGGAAGCGCGATCACGCTCCCACGTGCGGGGCGATCTCGGACCAGTCCGGGAATCGCCCGACTGCCTTCTTGGAGAAGACGAGCTTGCCGTCCACCTCCACCTCGAAGACGCCGCCACCGGACGGGATGAGCGTCAGCGACGAGACGGCGGTCTTCTTCTGCTTCAGGATCTTCTCGGCCAGGCTCACGGCCCGGGGCTCGTAGTTTCAAGCCGAGCAGTAGGTGATGCGGATCTGCATCGCTCTATCCTCCTTTCTGGGCTTCGGTTCCGTCTTCGGCCGAGCCCGACGCCAGCGCGTCGACGATCTCGGCCGCCCACGCCCGCAGCGCAGCCGGCGGGCTGCGGCGGGAGTGTACGCTCAGGATGAACAGGTCGCCGCCGCGCACGAACGCGGCCTCGAGCCGGGCGCCCCGACCGTCGGGGACCCACCACGCCTCGGCGCTCGGACCGCCGGCGCCGAGCGGGCCGTGGGCCGCCTGCGGCCAGCGCACGCGCAGCCGTGCCCGCCAGCGGCCCATGGCGTCGAGCGCCGCCGCCTCGCCGCGCGCGCCGCGCGCGCCCACCCGCTCGCCGCGCAGCGTGAGCTCCGCGCGCCGCTCGGGATCCCACAGCCGCAGATCGGCCTCGCGCTCCCCGACCGCCAGCACCACGCAGCGCTCGGGCACCTCGAGCGCATAGGGCGGCGGGGCGCCGTGGACGAAGCGGCGGGTCTCGCCGGCGGGCTGTACCTCGAGCGCCTCGCGCACCCGCGCGCGCAGAGTTTCGGCGGCAACCGGCCGGGGCAGCGTCGCCACGGGGCGGCCGCGCAGATCGACGATCAGCACCCCCTCGAACGCCCAGGCGGCCGGCACGCCGTGCCGGCGCAGCCACAGCTCGTCGGCGTCGAGCACCCGCGAGCGGCGGTGGCGCACAAACACGACGCGGTCGGCGATCTCGGCGAGCGCCGGGTCGCGACAGAGTGCGGCGGCCCAGTCGTCGTCGATCGCGCGCGGGAAACGACCGATGAAGACGACCACAGCACGCCCGAGCAGTGCGAGGTTCTCGCGCACCGGCCCGAGCCGCTGCTGCAGCGGCACGAGCGTCTCGACACCGGGTGCTGCCGTCGCCGCGGTCGCCGCGAGCAGCAGCGACAGCGCGAGTCGGTTCAGGATGCGCCTGCGGCCTGCTGCTCGAGCTTCCACGTCAGGTAGCCCTCGATGAAGCGGTCGATGTCGCCGTCGAGCACCTGCTGCGCGCTGCCGGTCTCGACCCCGGTCCGGTGGTCCTTGACGAGCGTGTACGGCTGCAGCACGTAGCTGCGGATCTGGTTGCCCCAGGCGATCTCGCCCTTGCTGTCGTAGGCGTTCTGCAGCTCGGCCTCGCGCTTGGCCTGCTCGAGCTGGTACAGCCGCGCCTTGAGCATCTGGAACGCCATGCGGCGGTTCTGGTGCTGGCTGCGCTCGTTCTGGCACTGCACGACGATGCCGGTGGGCAGGTGGGTGATGCGAATCGCGGAGTCGGTCTTGTTGACGTGCTGCCCGCCCGCGCCGCCGGCGCGGTAGGTGTCGACCCGCAGGTCGGCGTCCCGGATCTCGATCTCGATATCGTCCTCGAGTTCGGGCATGACGTCGACGGCGGCGAAGGCGGTGTGCCGGCGCGCCTGGGCGTCGAAGGGCGAGATGCGCACGAGCCGGTGCACCCCGAGCTCGCCGCGCAGCAGTCCGTAGGCCTGCTCGCCAATGATGCGCAGCGTCGCCTGGCGCACTCCCGCCTCCTCGCCCTCGACGACGTCGACGAGTTCGTGCTTCATGCCGTGCGCGTCCGCCCAGCGGCTGTACATGCGCACGAGCATCTGCGCCCAGTCGCAGGCGTCGGTGCCGCCCGCGCCGGCGTGCACGGTGAGGTAGGCGTTGGCCTGGTCGTGCTTGCCACTGAGCTTCGCCTGCAGCTCGATGCGTTCGAGCGCCTGCTCGAGCGGCTCGAGCGCCTCGCGAATCTCGCGCGCGGTCGCCTCGTCCTTCTCCTCGCGGGCGAGTTCGAGCAGCAGCTGCTGGTCCTCGAGCTGCTTGCGCAGCGCCACGATGTCGCGCGTGGCCGAGCGCAGCCGCGACACCTGCTTGACCAGCTTCTGCGCCCGCTCGGGCTGTTCCCAGAAGTCGGGCGCCTGCATGGCCTGCTCGAGGCGTGCGAGTTCGGCACGCTTTTCGTCGATCTGCAGCCCGCGCCACAGCGGTTCGAGCCGCTGCTCGATCGCGGCAAGCCGTCTGTGCTCCTCTTCGAGCATGCCCGTCGGTGCTCCATCTCGGGGTGTACGAACGAACGGCGCCGGCTGCGCGACGCTCCGGCTCCACTCTACCAGAACACCCACTGCCGCGTCAGCAGCACGTGGCCTCCGAGCAGCGCGTTGGTGACCCCGTGCGCGACGATGCACGCCCCGAGGCTGCGGGTGCGCCACAGAAGCGCCCCGTAGATCAGCCCGGT
Organism: Planctomycetota bacterium; assembly: GCA_003694875.1. Taxonomy (GTDB): domain Bacteria; phylum Planctomycetota; class J058; order J103; family J103; genus J103. The sequence continues at coordinate 4,803 of RFJN01000458.1, forward strand.
GACGGTGGCGGTGAGCCACTCCGAGTGCACCCCGACCCCGAAGGCGACCGAGCTGATCAGCAGCGCACGCACATCGGGCTGGCCCACGGGCACGCGCGTGAAGACCGGATCGATCGTCCAGCGCCACAGGAAGTCGCGCCAGAACAGTTCCTCCATGACGGGCACGAGCAGGCTCGCGCCCGCCCAGCGCACCGCGATGAAGCCCCACAGCGCCGGCCCGCCCTCGAAGTGCGCGAACGGATCGAACACGAGCCGTTGCGGCCGGGGATAGGACAGCAGTCGCTCCATGCCGACCCACTGCACGAACACGAGCGCGCCGACGAACGCTCCGAGCCCGAGGTGACTCCAGCGAATCGGGGTGTAGTGGCGCCACAGCGCAGCGATCAGCGCCGCCACGACGATCGTCTTGGCCACGTAGCTCGCCGGATAGAGCGACGGCCAGCGGCCGCCCACCCACGTGAACGCGAGGAACAGGCCCATGGGCAGCAGGTAGGCCGCCCACACCGGCGCCGGTACCCGCGTCGCGTCCCGCTCCGGCTGCGTCTCCCCGTCCCCGGCCGCCACCCGCTCCGTCCCCCACCGGCTCCCGTCTGCGAACGCGCTTGTGGTCGGCCCCCACGATATCGGTGTCTCTGACACCGCACCGACCGCGTGCCCCCGAAAGACCGAGCCACGCGGACACGCGCGGTGACCCGGCGTCCGGGGCAGCGCGCAGCGAGGGGCGCGGCCGACCGCAGAACGCGACATCGGCCGGCGGGCCCGAACGCGGCCCCGGACAGCCGGCGTACCCGCAGCTGCCAGACGCCCCTCTCACGGCTCTCGCCGCCGCCCGGATTTCGGCACGGTTCCGAGTTCCGGCCCGCGCGAACCGCAGGTGACGAGTGACCGCGCCCTTTCGCCCCCCGCAGCGCGGCGCGATGTCCAGCATGGGCGGTCGCCTGCGACCGGTACGCCCGCCGCCCCCTCCGCGCGGGTGTGGACAACCTACGGGGATCGCGCCCGCCGGGCCCGAAATCGCCTCCGCATGCCGCATCCTTGAGCCGGACGCGGTGCAACCAGCCCGTGTCGCGGCGTGTGGACGCACTGTGGACAAGTACGGATCGGCCCCCAAGTCGTGTCGCGCTACCGTCCTACAACCCGCCTCCCCCACCTTTCCACCGTTGCCCACAAGCCCGAGCCTCCCACGGTCCGATAACCGTTGCAGAAGCCCGGTTCCACCGGACCCGGCGGCTGTGGACAACGCGTGGAGAGCGCGACGAAGTGTCTTTTACATTTTATAACTTGCGCCGTTCTCCCCGGGGTGCACGAGTCGGTGACGAGTCGGCACGTCGCCGTCGCTCTCGCCGCGGCACCGCTGGAGCCGACGCCTCCGACAACGGGCGCTGCGCGGGCGGCGACGGGGGCGGGCGCTACGCTGTGGGGCGGTCGGCGGGCTGCGGCGGCCCTGCGCGACGGACACCGGGACGGATCGCGC
>RFJN01000459.1 GCA_003694875.1 Planctomycetota bacterium
ACTCCGTGCATCGCCGCACCTCCCGCTCCGCTGCCGCTTTTCGAAGACGGCGAAGATAGCGGCTGGACACACGCTGGCAAGCGCCGGCATCCCGGGCGGCTCCCCCGGGTTCGGACGCCGGTCCCCGCCTCTTCCCACCCCGGTGGGTCACCCCACGAGAGCCGGCGCAGTCGCGACCGCGCTCAGGATTCCGCGAGCTCGCACTCGTGGTCGTCGGGCAGGAGCGAGGGCGGCAGCTTCTCCACCCCGATCACCTTGCCCGGCGGCAGCGTGACGCCGCGGCTGCGGACAAAGGCGGGACGGCCCGTGCGCGCGTCGATCACCACGAGTGGTCGAAAGTCGGTGCGCTGGCTCGCACGCAACGCCCCCGCGGTCATGGGGCGATCGATCTCGCGCACCGTGATCTCGGCGCCGCCGCGCAGCAACGCGTCGTCGAGCGCGGTGAGGGTGAAGCGCTCCCCGAACGCGAGCGGAGAGCGCATGGCCGCGCTTCCGGACTGCAGCAGGTCGAAGGTGTGCTGGCCCGAGGGAAGCTGCATGACCGCCTTCTCGCCGAGGATCTCGCGTGCGAGCTGGGCCGCGAGCCCGTTCACCTTGTCGCTGGTCGTCGCCGCAAGGTACACCCCGGTGTTCTCGAGATCGATGTCGGCATAGGTGGCCGGCGAAAGCACGTCCCCCTCGTACACCACCACCCCTTCCCGCTCGGCCCAGGCGATCTTGCGCGGATCGCGATCCACCACCACCGGCTCGAGCCCCGCGCGCTGCAGCGCCTTCGCCAGCGCCACCCCGAACGGCGTGGCGCCCGCGATCACCACCCCACGCTGCGGCGGCGCGAGCACCCCGAGCCACTGGCCCACCCGCCGCGCGAGCAGCCCCTGGATGATCACGGTGCCGAGGATCACGACGAAGGTGACCGGCACGATGCGCTCGGCCCCCGGCAATCCGAACCGCACGAGTTCGGTTCCGAAGATCGACGCGACCGAGGCGGCCACGATGCCGCGCGGCGCGAGCCAGGCGAGAAACAGCCGCTCGCGCCAGGTCAGCGAGGTGCCCGCGGTCGAGGCCACCACGCTCACCAGACGCACGAGCTGCAATCCGAGCAGCAGCCCGAGCGCGCCGCGCCAGCCGATCGCACGCAGCGACGCCGGATCCACGCTCGCGGCGAGCAGCGTGAACAGCACCGCGAGCAGGATCGTGGTCACCTCGCCGTTGAAGCGCTCGATCTCGTGCAGCCGCGGCGGAGCGAGCGCCGCCAGCACGACGCCCGCCACCGGTGCGGCGAACAGGCTCGACTCGTGCGCCACCGATTCCGCGAGCACCGAGGTGAGCAGCATCACCCCGAGCGCAAACGGGGTCGCGAGCTCGCGGGACACGAGTGCGCTCCGGCGCAGCCCGCGATCGATCAGCACGCCGCCGATCGCCCCCGCCACGAGTCCGACCGCACTGCGCCCGAGGTAGTCGAGCAGCGCCGGCCCGAACGACGCCGCCTCTCCGGCGATGATGAACTCGAAGGTGACGATCGCCGCGATGGCCCCGATCGGATCGATCAGGATCCCCTCCCAGCGCAGCACCTCCCGCAGCCGGGCGTTGGGCCGCACCGAGCGCAACAGCGGGATCACCACCGTGGGGCCGGTCACGATCAGCACCGCTCCGATCACGAGCGAGGTGCGCCAGGCGAGACCGAGCACGTGATGGCAGACGAGGGTGGCGCCCACCCACGTGATCAGCGCCCCGACGGTCACGAGCCGCGTGATGGGGCCCCCGTGGCGCCGAAACGCGTCGATCCGCAGCGAGAGGCTGCCCTCGAACAGGATCACGAGCACCGCGCCGAGCACGGTCGAGCGCAGCAGCGGCTGCGCCAGCGTGTCCACCCGGACCAGCCCGAGGCCCCAGGGACCGCTCGCCATGCCGAACAACAGCAGCGGCACGATCGCCGGGATCCCGAGACGGCCCGCGAGCAGGAACGCGAACAGCCCCACCGCGAGGGCGAGACACATCACGGTCAGCGGGTCGGTCGGCACGCGCGGCGGCTCCTCCCGGTCGGGCGCGCGCACCATACCATCGCGCACGGCGCGCGGGCAACGCGACGCCTCGCCACCCCGCATCGGCCCCCTTGCCGACCGCTCCGAAATGGGTTCTCCTTGTACGCTCCGTTCGCTGCCGCCGAGGTCCGCCCGTGGGATTCGACGCCGTCTGCACCCTGCTCGTGCTCGTCGCGACCGTCGTGCTGCTCGCGATCGAACGGCTGCCGGCCGAGGTGGTCGCGATGCTCGGCTTCGCGGCGCTGCTCGCCACCGGCGTCCTCTCGCCCGCCGACGCCTACGCGACCTTCGCCAACCCGGCCGCTCTCGCGGTGGGCGCCATGTTCGTGGTCGCCGCTGCGCTCGAGCGCACCGGTGCGCTCGAGGTGATCGTGCGGCTGTTGCGCCGGCACCCCGGCCGCGGCGAACGGCACCTGCTGCTGCTCGTGCTCCCGCCGGTCGCGCTGCTGTCGGCCTTCCTCAACAACACCGCGATCGTGGTGCTGTTCACCCCGGTGGTGATCCGTCTCGCGCGCGAGCACGGCATCTCGCCCGCCCGGGTGCTCATGCCGCTGTCGTTTCTCGCCATCCTCGGCGGCACGTGCACCGAGATCGGCACCTCGACCAACCTCCTCGTCGCGTCGGTGGTCAGCGACCACGGCCTCGGCCGGATCGGGATCTTCGAGTTCGCGCGCGCGGGGCTGCCGCTCACCGTCCTCGGGCTGCTGTACTCGCTCACCGTGGGCCGGCGGCTGCTGCCCGACGAACCGCGGCTCGCACCGAGCTGGGAGCGCAAGGAGCCCGAATACCTCTCGCGCCTCACCGTCCTCGACGACTCGCCGTGGATCGGCCAGCGGCTCAGCCCCGAGGTCTCGCCGCTGCCCGCCGGCGCCTCGGTGCTCGAGATCGAACGCGACGACAGCCGACTCGTCGACCCGCTCGAGACGGTGTTCCTGCGACCCGGCGACCGGATCATCATCGCCGCACCGGCCGGGGTGCAGGAGGAGTTGCGCCGGCTGCCCGGGATCCGCTTCGAGGATCGCGGCGAGGGACTCGACGCGCTGCACCGGCACCGCGAGGCGATCATCTTCAACGCGATCGTGGCCCCCGGCTCCGAGATCGAGGGCAAGACGCTCGGCGAACTCGGCATGCGCCAGCGCTACGGCGCGGTGGTGCTGTCGCTCGAACGCCACGGGCGACGGATCGAGGGCAGCATCCGCGACACCCCCCTCGCGTTCGGAGACGCCGTGTCGCTGCTCGGCACCCCGGAGTCGCAGGACCGCATCCGGCTCGAGCGGCAGCTCGTGCTGCTCGGCGACCGCACCCCCTACCGGCGGCCACGCCGGGAACGCATGCCGCTCGCCATCGCGGTGCTTCTCGCGATCGTGACCGGTGCCGCGCTCGGCTGGCTGCCGCTGCCGCTGCTCGCGCTCATGGGAGCGGTCGTGCTCGTGGCGACCGGCTGCCTCGAACCCAAGGAGGCCTACGATTCGGTACGCCTGTCGGTGCTGCTGCTGATCTTCGGCATGCTGGGGCTCGGCCGGGCGCTCGAGACGACGGGACTCGCCGAGGCGGCGGTGCACGCCGCGATCGCCCCGCTCGGCGGCCTCGGGCCGCAGTTCGGCCCCATCGCGGTCGTCTCGGCGATCGTGCTCGTGACCGCGATCATGACCGAGCTCGTGACCAACGTCGCGGCCGCCGCACTCGTCACCCCGCTCGCGTTCGCCGCGGCCGGGGACCTCGGTCTCGCGCCGATCCCGCTCGCCATGGCGGTCGCCTACGGCGCCTCGGCCTGCTTCGCGACGCCGATCGGCTACCAGACCAACGCCTTCGTCTACGCCGCGGGCGGCTACCGGTTCCGCGACTTCGTGCGCGCCGG
>RFJN01000460.1 GCA_003694875.1 Planctomycetota bacterium
AGCCTGGGCCCGCATGCGCCGCTTCCTCCCGCCGGCGGTGCGGTGGCTCGGCCGGCGGCTCACCGAGTCGCGGATCGTGCCCGCCGCCGTGGACGTCGCCCCCGCGATCGCCTTCGTGCGCCCGATCCTGCGCGAGTACACCGAGCAGCTCACGCGCATGCTCGGCCGCACGTTTCCCGAGTGGAGCACCCTGTACGCCGGCGACGACACGAGCGGTACGACCGCTGCCGATCGAGGCCGCGACACGTCGGGGTGACGAGAGCGAGCGCCGGCCGCCCGGCGTACGCCGCCGCCCGGAGGATCGACCGTGCCGAGTTTCTACTTCGCCTACGGCAGCAACATGGACACCGAACGACTGCGCGGGCGTGCACCCGGCATGCGCCCGCGAGGGCGGGCGCGGCTTGTGGGCTGGCGCCTGGCGTTCGACAAGCGGGGAGGCGACGGGACGGCCAAGGCGAACATCCACCCCGCGGCGGGGGCGCTCACGTGGGGCGTGGTCTACGCCTGCAGCGAGGACGATCTGCGCGCACTCGATCGGTACGAGGGCGTGTCGGCCGGTCACTACCGTCGGGAACGGGTCGTGGTCATCGCCGAGGACGGTCGCGAACTCGAGGCGATCACGTACGTCGCCGAACCGGATTTCGTCGATCCGACCCTCCGGCCCGCGACCTGGTATCTCGAAGCGGTCCTGCGCGGCGCGCGCGAACACGGTCTCGGGCCCGAGGCGATGGCGACGATCGAGCGCGCGGCGTGTGCATGAACGCGGCGCGGGGGCGGGTGGCGGGAGAGTCCGGTGTGGCGGAGCGCCGGCGGGCAGGCGGCGTGACTGCCGGCGCGTGGTGTGTGCGCGGTTTCCTGTCGGGTCTAGCGCGGGCCCCGGCTGCCGCGACGTCCCCGGCGGCGAGGTCGCAAGCCCGCCCGCCGCATGCGCGCCACCTGTTCCCGGAACAGGGCGATCAGCGACGCACGCACCGTGGCCGGCTCACCGAGCGCCTCGAGCGCGTACGCGATCGACTCGATGGTCGCGAGGCACTCCCGGCGGGGCTCGCGGCGCACCCGGCCGTAGAGAGAACGGTGGGGCGGACGCAGCACCGCACGCTGGAGCTTGAGCAGCCAGGGATTGCGCCACCACAGCGCCTTCGCCTGTCGCCAGCTGCCGTCGAGCACCACCAGCCCCGCACTCTCTTCCCGGATCCGTTGCGCCTCGCCCGGCTCGCGCGGCATGCCGCGACGGTCGAGCAACACGAGCCGGTCGGCGGGCGTGCGGACGGACGGCAGCGCGGCGAGGAGGTCGGCGTAGGCGGTGGCGCTGCCAAGATAGAGCACGATCCAGCGTCGCGGCTCGACGCAACGCTCTCCGAGCGCACGGCGCAGGTTCGGCCAGCTCAGCCCCGTACGCAGCACCGCGCGTTCGAGCGCGACAGCGGCGGTTGCCCCCGAGCCGACGTCCTCACCCGGCTCCTGCGGGTGGCGCAGGATCAGTACCCGACGCGAGGTCGGCAGCGGCGTCACCCGATCGCACACGCACGCGACCGCCGGCTTCTCGCACCGCGCACACCTCGCTCCGGCCTGGCGCCTCACCGGCTTTCCTCCCGCTGTGTTCGCACCGCAGACCGCGAGCGGTCCGCGACGTAGCCCAATCGGACGACGAGCCGCGCATCGGGCGCGGAGAACAGCAGCAGATCGTCCTCCCTGCCAGAGCCCCTGCCGAGCGCGATCTGCGTGGCGCAACCCGGATCCAGCACCCCGGCGTCGCGCAGCCGCGCGACGAACGCGTGGGCCAGACGCCCCAGTGTCCAGCGCGGATTGATCTCGCCGAGTGGCTGCAGGTGCTGCTCGCCCGTGGCGCTGCACCAGCGCCAGGCGTCGACGCCGAACGGACCGGTGTGGCCGAGACGGGCGAGCGCCGTCGCGCTCGCCGCGACGGCGCGGCGCAGCATGGCGGGCTCACCGGGTTGCAACCACTCGCCGTGCGCCCCCCGAGGGCCGATTTCCACCCCGCGCCAGCGCCCGTAGCCATCGACCCGCTGGGCGTGGATCTCGAGGCCGCGCACCGTACCCTCGGACTCGAGCCGCGCCGAAACACCGAGGTCCGCGGTCCGCGGCAGCCACGGCTCGAACAGCAGCACGCCGGCGTCGGCGAGCAGCGTCCGGGCGCGCCGGAGATCGTGTGCGCTCGGAATCCCCGTTCCCACGTGCCGTTCGCGGCCGGCCGCACTCACCGCCGCCTTGAGCACCCAGCGCGGCGGCAGCGGTGGCGCGAGGGCAGCTTCGAGATCGGCCGCGGTGCGCACGAGCCGCGCCCCCGGCAGTGCCCAACCCAGCCGCCGCGCCACGGCGAGGTGAAGGCCGCGGTGGCTCGCGGGACCAAACGCCGCGGCGACGCGGTCGCCCGCCTCGTCGTGCACGCCCAGCCGCCGTCGCAGGCGCGCGACGCGCGGGGTGTGCGCCCATGCGATCACGGTGCGCGGACGGTGGGCAGGACGCAGCTTGTCGAGCGCTCCCGCCACGAGCTGCACCGGAGCGATCCCCGGCAGCGGCGGCAGGTGCTCGGGCATCACGGGCGCCTCGGTCCACAGCACGTCTCCGGGCTCGGCGATCGCACGCATGAGCGTCCCGAGGGCAGCCGCTGCCGCACGTGCGGCTTCCGGCGGACGGCGGTCGGGGTGCGCGACCCGCCACTCCGCGAGCAGGTTGGCGACGATCAGTCGCATGGTGCGCCGCGTTCGCCACGGCGACGACCGAGCGTCACCGGCGCCTCGGCCAGACGCTCGACGAACTCCGGGTCCATGCCGACCGCGAGCCGCCCCTCGGGGCGGAACTCGCGGCCGCGCGCGCGGCCCGGATGCAAGGGCGGCGGCAGCCGGCGCGTCCACGCCTCCCACATCGACTCGTGCGGGTCCTTGAACCGCGCGAGCCAGCGCCAGCCGAAGCGCACGTGGTGGATCTCGTCGGCGTAGATCCGGTCGAGCAGCAGCGCGAGCGGCTCGTCGCCGGCCCGCCGCGCCCAGGCGGCGTAGGTGGGGGCGTGGTCGAGGTTGGCGTTTTCGAAGGTGAGCGAGAGGGCGGCGACGAAGTGTGCGGGGCTCGCGACCCCGCCGATCTTGTTCCAGAAGTAGGCGCTTACGGGGTAGTCACCGAGCCGCGCGCCCATGGCCTCGAGTCGCTGCATGTAGAGCCGGGTGTGGATCTGCTCGTCGACGAGCACCCGGACAAGTCCCCGGCGGAAGGCGTCCGGGGCGTCGGGAAAGGCGAGCAGCGCCCATGCGCACAGCTCGGCCGCCTGCAGTTCGTGGTGGCAGAACGCGTGCACGATGCGCACCCGCTGCTTCGGATCGAGCATGCCCTGGATCTTCGGCACCCGCGCCTCGTGCACGTGCACGATCCGGAGATCGCGCGTGCGCGCCGGCCGCTCGAGCCGCAGCGCGGGGCCGCGGTTGGTGTCGGGCAGATCGGGCGGCGGCGGCCGCAACTTGTCCTCGAGCCGTGGGCTCGTCACCACGCGGAGGGCGAACTCGCGTACCGTTGTCGGGGATCGTGATGCAGCGGTCGCCATGGGCAGGGTCTCCGTCTCGCGGTCGCGCGGATCGAACACCTCGGACGCATCGTCACATCGTCGCTGCGCACGCACCGCGATCAAGCGCGAGGCAGGACGCGCCGCAGACCCGCCCGGCACACCGAGCGAAGTTCCGGGGTCACAACCACGACAGCGGCCAGCACGAGCAGATAGATCGCGCCGAGTTCGAGCACGAGTGCGATCCTGTTGCGTGCGACCGGGACGACCGCGCGCAGCGCGACGGTCATGGCCAGGCCGGCGAGCACCGGCCGCGCGACGCTGCGGCCCCACCAGGTGCGCAACTCGCCGCGCAGCAACCGTCGGTGCATGATCGGCGGTTCGACGAGCAGGTAGCCGAGGTTGAGCGCCACCCGACAGCCCGCCGCCGCGGCCGCTCCATACAGGGGAACCAGGGTGAGGAGTGCGGGGACGAGCAGTACGATCGCCACCGTCGTCTTCACGAGCGCCAGGCGCGTCCAGCCGGCCGCGAGCTGCATCGCGTAGGGCAGGGTCACCAATCCGTTGAGCGCCCAGCCGAGCACGAGCAGTCGCACCAGCAGACGCGTGGGGCGCACCAGCGCGGGATCTCCACTCCACGCCAGCAGCACCTCGTCGGTGAAGAACGCGATCGTGAGCGCGACCGGAACCACCGCGCCGGCCACCCACTGGCAGCCTCGGTGGTAGGTGTGTGCGAGTTCGTGCTCGGCCCCGCGCGCATGCAGATGCGAGAGGCGGGGGAAGAAGGCCTGGAAGAAGGGCTGTGCGAGGTAGGTCATGGCGCTGCCGACGGTGGCCGCGAACGCGTAGTAGCCAAAGCTCGCGAGCGGGAGCAGTTTCGTCAGCACGATCTTGTCGAGCTGCGTCAGCACCGTCGTGGTGAGTGCGATGGAACCGACGCCGGCGGCGAATCGCCAGCGGCCGCGCAGCACGTCCCAGCCCACGCGGTGCACCACGGCAGTGCGGGGCAGGCTCCTGTGCAGTGCCACGGCCAGACACGAGGTGTGCAGCGCCGCGGCGATGAGCTGCCACGCGAAGAAGGCCTCGATGGTGGGAGCGACGTAGAGCAGCACCAGCGCCGCCCCGCCGCCACGCAGCGCCGCGAACGTGAGCTTGATGGCGTTGTACAGCACGTGGCGCTCCAGTCCCAGCAGCCCCCCGCCGTAGAGCGATTGCGGCCACTGCAGCACGGCGACCGCCGCCATCCAGCGCAGCGCGTTGCGGGTCGTGCGGTGCGACAGGGCGTCGAACCGCAGCCAGTGCGAGGCGATCGGTTCGGCTGCGACCCACACGACGAGGCCGATCAGCAGCGCGACCCCCCAGTACAGCCGCTGCAGGACGCGCACGAGACGGCGCGACTCGGACGCCCCGGTCTCCGCTGCGCCGTGGCGGGCGAGTTCCCGGTTGAGCGTGGCGCTGAGCCCCAGGTCCAGCACGCTCGCGAGGGCGAGAAGCGTCACGAACAGGCCGACCAGGCCATACGCCTCCGGCCCCAGCTCGCGGATGTAGACCGGGACGAAGCACAGGGCGAAGACAAGTGCACCGGCGGTGCCGGCTGCGTTGGCGACGACGTTGCGGCCCAGCACCCTCCGCGACCGCGTCATGAGACCGAGTCCGCGAGCGGGCCGGCGCCGGGGCCGCGGGGCACGCGCGCGCGGTGGCGGGCCGAAGCCCTGCGGCGGCCGAGGCGGCCGGGTCCCCCGATCGGGCGGCGGCCGTGCACCTCAGCGTCGCTCCCCGGCCGCACGCGACAACGCCGCCACCGCGTGCGCCACCCCGCTCTCGATGTCGAAGCGAGGGCGCCAGCCGACCTGCTCGCGCAAGCGGCGGGTGTCGGCCACGAGCACGCGCGGCCGCGACGGGTCGCACGCCACCGTCTCCCGATCGAGCAGGTCGGGGCGTCCACACGCCCGCGCGATCGCGAGGGCGAACGCTCCAAGTTCCACACCACGGCCCGTTCCGAGGTCGAGCGCACCGCGCACGCCGGCGTCGAGCACCGCGGCGATGGCGTCGCCGACGTCGGCGGCGTGCAGCAGGTCGCGCACCAGGTTCGCAGCACGGCAGCTCGCCCGCTGCCCGCGCAACAGCGCCGTCGCGATCTGGGGAAAGAGGCGCCGGGGAGATTCGCCCGGCCCGTAGAGGTGGAACAGCCGGACCCAGACGAGATCGGGCGCCCAGCGCTCGAGCGCCAGGTGCAGCGCGCGTTTGCATGCTCCGTAGAGGGTGGCCGGTCGCAGCGGCCCCACGCGATCGTGCCGGTGCGCGTACGCCCAGTCGTACTCGGCGCAGCTTCCCGCGATGAGCGCGCGGCGGCCGCCACGTTCGAAGAACGTTCGCACGAGCTCGAGGCTCGCTGCGCACCAGCGCAGGTTCTCGGCACTGTGCCAGTACGCGCCGTGCTCGGTGACCCAGGCCAGGTGCAGCAGGTGGCTCGGACGCAGACGCTCGAAGAGTCGGGACGCCGCATGCGGCGCCAGAAGGTCGGACTCGTGCAGGGTCACGTCCGAGCCCGGTGGGGGGCGCCGTCCACCCGGCCGCACCGTCGCGTGCACCTCGTATCCGCGCGCGCGCAGCGGCTCGATCGTGTGCCGCCCGATCAGCCCCGCCGCGCCGGTAACGAGAACCCGTTTCACGGCAGGGTCCGCACCCGCGGGATCGCGACGACGAACCGCGCTCCCCAGCGTCGCGCGTGATCGAGCTGTGCGGTGATCTCGTCGGTCAGGTTCCACGGCAGGATCAGGATCCGGTCGGGGCGCAGGCGGTCGATCTCCTGCGGTGCGCGGATCGGAATCCGCACACCGGGTATGTACCGGCCCTGCTTCTGGGGGCTGCGGTCGACGGTGAACGGCAACAGCTCCGGCCCCACACCGCAGTAGTTGAGCAGGGTGGTCGCCTTGGCCGGCGCGCCGTAGCCGCACACGCGCAGGCCCTGGCGGTGCAACGCGATCAGCGTCTCGAGCAGCGCGAGCTTGGTTTCCACCACGCGTCGCGAGAAGTCGCCGTAGCCGGCGTGTGTGTCGATCCCCGCCGCGCGCTCGAGGCGGCGCACCGCGGCGAGTCCGGGCTCCTCCGGCCGAGGATCGTCGCGGTGGCAGGCGAAGACCCGCAGCGAACCGCCGTGGGTGGGTAGCTGCTGGACGTCGAACACGCGTAGTCCGTGGCGCTCGAACAGCTGTTCCACGACGAACAGCGAGAGATAGGAGAAGTGCTCGTGGTAGATCGTGTCGAACTGGTTGTTGCGCAACAGTTCGAGCAGGTGCGGGAACTCGACGGTGAGCACACCCCGCGGTGCGAGCACGAGTGCGAGCCCGGCGGCGAAGTCGTTGAGCCGCGGCACGTGGGCGAGCACGTTGTTCGCCACGAGCAGATCCGCGCGCACCCCCTCCGCGAGCAGGCGCTGCGCGGTGGCGGCGCCGAAGAAGCACTGCTCGGTCGGAATGCCCTTGGCGCGGGCGGCCTCTGCGACGTTCGCCGCGGGTTCGATCCCGAGCACCGGGATGCCGCGTTCGAGGAAGTACTGCAGCAGGTAGCCGTCGTTGCTCGCGATCTCGACCACGCGGTGCTCCGCCCCGAGCCCGAAGCGTTCGACGACGTGCGCGACATAGCGGCGGCAGTGTGCGAGCCAGCTGTCGGCGTACGAGGAGAAGTAGGCGTAGTCGTGGTCGAAGATGGCTTCCGGCGGCTCGAACTCCTCGAGCTGAACGAGCTTGCAGTTCTCGCACAGCCAGAGCTTGAGCGGGTGGAACACCTCCCCCCGCTCGAGATCCTCCTCCCGCACCAGGGCGTTGGATACGGGGCTGAGACCGAGATCGCACAGTAGCGTCTCGAGTCCCGCGTCGCACAGGCGGCACGATCGTGTCCGGCGCGTCGATTCGGTCATGGCTCGCGCGGACTCCTCGCGACGAAGCGTTCGATCTGCTCGAGCGTCAGCCGGCGCGCGCTCTCGCCCCGGGCGTGGCGCCGGTACCAGTCGATGGTCCACGCGAGCGCCTCCTCGAAGCCGAGCCGTGGCTTCCAGCCGAGCAGCGCCCGCGCTCGGGCGCAACTCAGTTGCAGCGCGTGCGCCTCGTGCGGTCCCGTCGCTTCGGGCTCCGCCGTCCAGCGCGCACCGTCGCCCCACAGCTTTGCCGCACGCTCCACCACGTCCCGCACCCGACGCACCTCGCCCTCCTCCGGTCCGAAGTTCCATGCGCCGGCAAAACGGGCGGCGTCCCCGCACAGCGCCTCGGCAAGCACGAGGTAGCCCGCGAGAGGATCGAGCACGTGCTGCCACGGTCGGCTCGCTTCCGGCCGGCGCAGACGCACCGGCTCGGCGCGGCGGAAGGCGCGTATACAGTCCGGCAGGAGCCGGTCGCGTGCCCAGTCGCCGCCGCCGATGACGTTGCCGGCGCGGGCGGAGGCGATCGCGGGGCGTGTCTCGGCGCAGAACGAGCGGCGCCACGCCGCGGTCACCAGCTCCGCGCAGCCCTTGCTGGCGCTGTAGGGATCGTGTCCGCCGAGCGGGTCGTTCTCGCGGTAGCCCCAGACCCATTCGCGATTCTCGTAGCACTTGTCCGAGGTGACGACCACCACGGCCTCGATCTCGGGTCGATGGCGCGCCGCCTCGAGGACGCAGGCGGTGCCGAGCACGTTGGTGCGCACCGTCTCGAGAGGATCCTCGTAGCTTGCCCGTACGAGCGACTGCGCCGCGAGGTGGAAGACGATGCCCGGACGCGCCGCTTCGAGGGCGCGATCGAGGGCGTCGCGGTCGCAGATGTCAGCACGCACATCCTCGATGGCGCTCGCGATCCCGGCCTGCTCGAACAGGCTCGGTTCGGTGGGTGGCTCGAGGGCGTAGCCGTGGACCTCCGCGCCGAGGTGGTGCAACAGCAACGCGAGCCACGCGCCCTTGAACCCGGTATGCCCCGTGATCCAGACCCGACGACCCCGCCAGAAGTTAGCTCGCATGCGGTGTGGCCCCCGGCTCGCCGACGGGATCGTTCGCTGCGGCCACCGCCGGCGCGCCGGCGGAATCGGCCTTGTCCGGCGCAGGCAGCGCGCGGAACAGGCTCAGGATGTCGCGGTGTGGTGTCGGACGTACCGCCACCTCGATCTCGGGGTAAGGGCCCACACGGGAGCGAAGCAGGCGCCTGACGGAGCGGGCGAGCGATCCGCCGCGGCGAAGCAACGGGGCGAGCAGGCCGTAGGCGATCGCGTACCCCCAGCGCTCGAGCGGTGACAGACGCTGCTGCAGCTCGCGCAGCCGCTCGCGGGCGTCGGGGGCGCCGCGACGCAGCCGCGCGTAGGCGTGGCCGATCTGCAACAACCGGTAGCGCCGGTAGTCGACCCGCAGTCCGTACGCGTCTCCGTAGCGATCGACGAGCCGCTGCATGGCGAACAGCCACGAGGTGTAGTGCTGCAGGCCGGGCAGGACCACACGCGCCAGGCGTTGGCGGCTCGCGTCGTCGGGCTCGTTCATGAGCATCTCGATGCCCTCGGATTCGCGGTCGCTGAAGAAGTACGCGCCGAACGAACGCGGGCAGATCCCGATCGCCACGAGCGGCCGAGGATCCACCACGATCGCGCGGGCGGTCAGGAAGGCCACGTTGGTGGCGAAGAAGTCGGGATACGGGGAGTCGAAAAACGGTCCGTGCGGGCGCAGGCGCTCGATCAGTTCGCGGCTGATCGTGCTGTACTGCATGTTGTAGCCGATCTGCATGCGGAAGCGCAGCGAGGCCTGC
>RFJN01000076.1 GCA_003694875.1 Planctomycetota bacterium
CACGGACGCCCCCGGGTGGTCGCCACCGTCGGCATGCTCGCCGACGCGGCACGCGAGGTGGCGGGCGAGCGCGCCGAGGTCGCGGGACTCATGGGGCCGGGGGTGGATCCGCACCTGTACAAGGCGAGCGAGACCGACGTCGAGCTACTCGTGGGCGCGGACCTGATCCTGTATGTGGGACTGCACCTCGAGGGCAAGATGGGCTCGCTGTTCGAGCGGCTCGAGACGCGGCGGCCCGTGGTGGGGGTGGGCGAGACGCTGCCGGAAGCTGCGCTGCGCACCGTGCCGGGCTTCGCCGGGGCGCACGATCCGCACATCTGGTTCGACGTCAAGCTGTGGGCGCGCGCGCTCGCCGCGCTGCCGGGTGCGCTCGCGCGGATCGATCCCGAGGGGCGGGCCGCATTCGAGCAGCGCTTCGCCCGCTACCGCGCCGAACTCGAGGCGCTCGACCGCTGGGTGCGCGAACGGATCGCGACGATCCCGCCCGAGCGCCGCGTGCTCGTGACCGCGCACGACGCGTTCGGCTACTTCGGACGCGCCTACGGTGTGGAGGTGATCGGGCTGCAGGGGATCTCGACCGTGACGGAGGCGGGGCTCGCCGACGTCGCGCGCCTCGTCGACCTGCTCGTCGAACGCCGGATCCCCGCGGTGTTCGTCGAGAGCTCGGTGAGCCGCCGCGGCGTGCAGGCGGTGATCGAGGGCGCGCGCGCCCGCGGGCACGCGGTGCGGGTGGGCGGCACGCTGTACTCCGACGCGCTCGGACCGCCGGGCAGCGGCGCCGAGACCTACATCGGCATGGTGCGACACAACGTGAACACGATCGTGGAGGCGCTGCGATGACCGAGGCCGGCGCGCCGCCGATCGAGGTGCACGACATGACGGTCGCCTACGGCGACAAGCCGGTGCTGTGGGACGTGGATCTCACGCTGCCCGAGGGCAAGCTGATCGGGATCGTGGGACCGAACGGCGCGGGCAAGTCGACGCTGATCAAGGCGATCCTCGGGCTCGTGCCGCTCTCGAGCGGCTGGATCAAGATCTATGGACAGCCCTACCGCAAGCAGCGCGGGCGCGTGGGCTACGTGCCGCAGCGCGAGTCGGTCGACTGGGACTTTCCGGTCGATGTGCTCGACGTCGTGCTGATGGGTACCTACGGGCGGCTCGGCTGGTTCCGGCGTCCGGGCCGTCGCGAACGCGCGCAGGCGCGCGCCGCCCTAAAACAGGTCGATCTGCTGCCGTTCGCCCACCGCCAGATCCGCCAGCTCTCCGGCGGCCAGCAGCAGCGGGTCTTCCTCGCGCGCGCGCTGTGCCAGGACGCGCAGATCTACCTCATGGACGAGCCGTTCGCGTCCGTCGACGCCGCCACCGAACGCGCGATCCTTCGCGTGCTGCAGCAGTTGCGCGAACGCGGGCGCACCGTCGTCGTGATCCACCACGACCTGCAGACCGTCGCGCAGTACTTCGACTGGCTGGTGCTGCTCAACATGCGCGTGATCGCGCAGGGGCCCACCGAGACGGTACTCACCGAGGACAACCTCGCGCGCACCTACGGCGGTCGGCTCAACCTGCTCAGCCGCGTGGCGGAACTGGTCGCCCGCGAGCCGGGGGAGGAGTGAGCGGTGGCGCAGCCCGGCCCCGACACGCTGCCCGGGATCTGGGACACGCTCGCCCGCTTCGTGTCGCTGCGCGACGCCAACGTGCGCTGGGTGCTCGCCGGCTCGGCGCTGCTCGGCAGTGCGAGCGGGGCGCTCGGCGCCTTCGCGCTGCTGCGCCGACGCGCGCTGCTCGGTGACGCGCTCGCGCACGCCGCCCTGCCGGGGGTCTGCCTCGCCTACCTCGTGGTGGGCGGCAAGGACCCGCTCGCGCTGCTTCTCGGCGCGGCGATCACCGCAAGCCTCGGCACGCTCGCGGTGGGTGCGATCACCCGCTACAGCCGCGTCAAGCCCGACGCCGCCCTCGCGCTCGTACTGAGCGTGTTCTTCGGGGTGGGCATAGCCCTTCTGACCTGGATCCAGCGCCACCCCCGCGGGGACGCAAGCGGGCTCGACCGCTTCATCTTCGGCCAGGCGGCCGCGCTCGTGCCCGCGGATCTGCGGCTCATGAGCGTGCTGACGATCGCGCTGTGTGCGATCACGGTGGCGCTGTTCAAGGAGTTCAAGCTCACGAGCTTCGATCCCGCCTACGGCGCCGCACTCGGCTACCCCGTGCGCCTGCTCGAGGGGCTTCTCGCCGCGCTGATCGTGCTCGCGGTGGTGGTGGGGCTGCAGGCGGTGGGGGTGGTGCTCATGGCCGCCATGCTGGTGATCCCGCCCGCCACCGCCCGGCAGTGGACCGACCGGCTCGCCGTCATGGTCGCCCTGTCGGCCGGCTTCGGCACCCTCGCCGCGGTCTGCGGCACCCTCGCGTCGTTCTTCGCCCCGCAGCTCCCCACAGGCCCCCTGATCGTGCTCGCGGCGGCAGCGATCTTCGCCGTCTCGCTCGCGTTCGCGCGCCGCCGCGGCGTGGTCGCCTCCGCGCTCGAACGCGCGCGCCGGCGGCTTCGGATCCGCGACGAGAACGTGCTCAAGACGCTGTACCAGCTCGAGGAGCGGCGCACCGCAGCCGGCCGCGAGGTCCGGCCGCGCCACGGCAGCCACCTCGAGGAGATCGCGGCCGTTCGAGCGCTCGGGCCGCGCGCGCTGCGCCGC
>RFJN01000077.1 GCA_003694875.1 Planctomycetota bacterium
ACACCACCGACTGCACCTGGCCGAGTTCGCCCGCGAGCGCACGCCAGCGCTTGATGATCTCGAGTCCGGTCACCGAACGCAGCTGGCTCGGACTCAGACGCAGCACCACGGTGGCGGTCCCGGGACCGGAGGCGAGGGAAAACACGTTGCGCACGATCGGCGCGCCGTCGTCCGCGAGCGGCAGCTCTTCGCGCAGCCGCTCGCCGGCGCGCTCGAGCCGGCGCACGACCTCGTCGGTCACCCCGATCGCCGTCCCGACCGGCATGCGCAATTGCGCGTCGACGAACTCGGTATCGAGGCGCGGAAAGAAGACGAACGCCGGCCGCCCCCCCGCGGCGAGCCCTCCGACCACCACGACGAAGGCGAACGCCAGTGCCGCGACCACGTAACGCCAGCGGATCGCCCACGCGAGCGAGCGGCGGAACGGGCCCTCGACGAAACGGCGCAGCAGCCTCTCGGTCCCGAGGTGCAGGGCGTGCAGCGGACGCCGACGCCCGACGCGATCCGGCGCGGGCTCGCGACTGTGCGCGAGGTGCGCCGGCAGGATCAGCAGCGCCTCGAGCAGCGACGCGAGCAGACACGCCACCACGGCCACGGGCATGATGCGGATGAACTTGCCCATGGTGCCGCCGATGAAGAACAGCGGCACGAAGGCGAGCACCGTCGTCGTCACCGACGCCACCACCGGCCACGCCACCTCGAGCAGACCGCTCACCGCCGCGGCGACCGTGTGGCCGCGCTCGCGCATGTGGCGCGCGATGTTCTCGGCGACCACGATCGAGTCGTCGACGAGGATGCCGAGCACCATGATCAGCGCGAAGCTCGTGATCATGTTCAGCGTCGCGCCGACCCACCACAACAGAAGCAGCGTCGTCAGGAAGGCGACGGGCAGGCCGAAGGCGACCCAGAACGACAGCCGCCAGCCGAGAAACAGCAGCAGGATGCCAAACACGAGCGCGAGCCCCTGCAGGCCGTTGCGGCCGAGAAGCTCCAGCCGCTCCACGACCGAACGCGCCCCGTCGCGCCACAGCAGCAACCGCACCCCCTCGGGCAACGCGTGGCGGCGCTGCTCGATCCAGTCCTTGATCCGCCCGGCGAGTTCGATCGTGTCCGCGCTCTTGCTGCGCAGGACGTCGAAGCGCACCGCCCGCTTGCCGTCGAGCCGCGCCCAGCCCGGCTCGAGCACGAAGCCGTCGCGCAACTGCGCCACCTCGCCGAGCCGCACCACGGTGCCGTCCGGTCGCTCGAGCACCGGGATGTCGGCGAGCTGCGAGGCGTGCTCGCGCAGCGCCGCCACCCGCAGCAGCCTCTCCTCGCGCTCGGTGCGCAGGGTCCCGAGCGGCAGCTCGAGGTTGGCCTGCGCCACCGCCCGCGCCACCGCGTCGAGATCGAGCCCGTGGCGCTGCAGCGCCGCCTCGTCGCACTCGATCGCGATCTCGCGCTCGCGCAACCCCTCGATCGTGACCTCGCGCACCCCCGGCAGGGCGAGCAGTTGCGCCTCGAGTTCGCGCGCGAGTGCCGCCAGACTCGCCTCGTCCACGTCCGCGGCGAGCACGATGCTCGCGACCTCGCGCCGGTTCTCGGACAGCTCGACCTGCGGGCGCTCGGCGTCCTCCGGCAGGGTGGTGATCTCGTCCACCGCGTTGCGGATGCGGGTGAGCGCGTCGGCCGGATCGATCAGCGTGTCGTCGATCTCGGCGCGCACGACGCACACCCCCTCCGACGACGTGCTCTCGATCTTGCGAATGCCCTCGAGCGCCTCGATCGCCTCCTCGACCTTGAGCGTGATCCCGCGCTCGATCTCCTCGGGCGTCGCCCCCGGGTAGACCACGGTGACCGTGACGGTGTCGAACGAGAACTCGGGAAACATCTCGCGCACGAGATGCACGCTCGCGAACAGACCGGCCGCGATGAGGAATCCCATGAGCAGGTTGGCGAACACGGGATTGCGTGCCGCCCAGGCGAGTGCGCCCCTCATGCGCCGCCCGCTCCGCTACCGGCCGCACGCGCTGCAGCCCCGGGCCCCTGCGCGCCGGCGCCAAGTCGGCGGGCGGGCTCGCCGGGCAACGGGCGCTCGAGCGGCGAGACGATCACCTCGTCCACCCCCTCGAGCCCGGCGCGCACCTCGACCCAGTCGCCGAACGCCGCCCCCGTCTCGACGCGACGCGCAGCGAGCTTGCCGTCCTGCACCGTCCACACCACCCCCCCCTCGTACAGCGCCGCGCGCGGCACGAACGGTCCCGGCAGCGCGGGGCCGCCGCGCAGCTCGACGCTGCAGAACAGCCCCACCGGAGGCGGATCCTCGCCCGGACGCGGCGCGAGCTCGACCACTGCCGGCACCGTCTGCGCCGTGGCGTCGATGGGCTCGAAGCGCTGCACCGTCCCCGACCACCGCGGCCCACCGACCACGGCCGAGGGGGTGATCGTGGCCTCGATCCGCGATCGGCCGGCCCCCGCCCCACCGGAGGGAGCCCGCAGCCCCGGAGCGAGCAGCAGCGCCCGCGAGACCGGCACGGCGACCGGAATCTCGAGCCGCGAGGTGTCGTGGAGGGTGAACAGCGTCTGCCCCGGGGCCACCTGCGCATGGGGCTCGACCGCGACCGAGGCGATCTGACCGGCGACCGGCACGAGC
>RFJN01000461.1 GCA_003694875.1 Planctomycetota bacterium
GCCCGGGCTGCCGCGCGCGCTCGACGCGATCACCATGCGGTGTCTCGCCCGCAAGCGCGCCGACCGCTACGGCAGCGCCGCCGAGCTCGCCGCCGACCTCGAGCGCTATCTGCGCGGCGAGAGCGTGGCGGGCGCAGGCGGGCTCACCCGCTCGTGGCGACGGCTCGCCCGACCGCTCGCACGCGCCGGCATCGGGCTCGCGCTGCTGCTCGCCGCCGCGGCGGCCGGCTGGTGGCTGCAGGGCCGCAACACACCCGCGTCCGGACCGTCGACCCCGGCGGCGGCCACCCGCGCGCCGATCACCGCCACCACGGCCACGCCCCCGGCACCGAGCGCTCCCCCGACGCGCGGGCCCGACCCCTCGGCGGCCGAGCGGGTGCAGCGCTGGCTCACCGAGGCGCAGCGGGCCGCGAGCGAGGCGCGCGAGCAGCAGGGCGCGCAAGCGCTCGTCGCCGAGCAGCGCGCGCTCGAACGCTACGCACAGGTGCTCGCGCTCGAGCCCGACTCGCGCACCGCACGCCTCGGACGCGCACGCATCTTCGCCGAGCGCGCGCTGCGCGCCGAACGGCGCGGGCTCGCGGCCGAGGCGCGCGCGTACGAGCAGCTCGCCCGCGCGCTCGATCCCACCGGCGCGCTCGCGGCGCTGTTCGACCCCACCGCCACCCTCATGCTCGCCACCCGCCCCGTACCCGCCCGCGTGCGGCTCGAACGGGTCGTGATCGATCCGAAGACCGGACTCGAACGCCGCGAGCCCTTGCGCGAGGGCCTCACGAGCCCCTGGGGCCCGGAACGGCTGCCGGTGGGCTCGTACGTGCTGCAGATCGAGGCGCAGGGCTTCGCACCGCTCGAGGTGCCGGTGCTGCTCGAACGCGGCGCCGAGGTGGTGCTCGAGCTGCGGCTGTTGCGACCCGAGCAGATCCCCACGGGCTTCGTCTACGTGCCGGCCGGACCCTTCGTCTACGGGGGCGATCCCGAGGCGGTGCGCGCCGGGCCGCGACGGGTGGTGACGCTCGAGGGGTACCTGATCGCCGAGCGCGAGGTGACGGTGGCCTCGTACGCCGCGTTCCTCGACGCGCTGCCCATGCGCGAGGCGCGCGCGTCGTGTCCGCGCGGTGGCGGACGCCACGGGGCGGCCGCGCTGTTCTGGCCGGGCGAGGACGGCCACTGGCGCTATCCGCCGAGCTGGTCGCCGGACCGGCCGGTGGCCGGGGTGCCGTTCTCGGCCGCCGAGGCGTACGCCCGCTGGGCGGCGCGCCGCACCGGCCGTCCCCTGCGCCTGCCCACCGAACTCGAGTGGGAGAAGGCGGGCCGCGGCGCCGACGGTCGTCCCTACCCGTGGGGCAGCGCCGATCCGATCGGCCGGGCGCGGCTGCCCGAGGGCCCCGCCCCCGTGGAACCCGTGCCGGTGGCGAGCACCGTCACCGACGTGAGCGTGTACGGGGTCTACGATCTGGTGGGCAACGTGCGCGAGTGGACCTCGAGCCGCCACGATCCGAGCGGGCGTCTGCCGCACCGGGTGGTGCGCGGCGCGGGCTTCCTGCCGCTTCCCGATCCGCCGCGGCTCGCCGCCCGCCGCCCCGAGCTGCCCGCGCCCGGGCCGCCCGACGTGGGCCTGCGGCTCGCCTGCGATCTGCCGCCGGAGTGAGCCGCCGCGCGCTCAGGCCGTGCCGGCCGCCGGCCGCACCGTCTGCGCGAGCGCCTCGCGCAGCTCGTCGGCGGTGACCGGCTTCGGCTGGCTGCGCGGGTCGTCGCCCTCGTGCAGCACGAGCGAGAGCGCCTCGTTGACGCGGTCGGTGGCGAGCGCGAGGGCGCGCTCGATCGAACCGAGCCGGCGGCGACGCTGCAGGTCGGCGAGCAACGCCGCCGCGGTCGCCACGAGGTGCGCGCGGTAGCGCTCGCGCGCCTGTCGCACCCGTTCGATCGTCTCCGAGAGCGCGCTGCGCTCGGGCTCGCTCAGTTCGTCGAGCCGGAAGAACGCGAGCCGCTCCTCGCGCGGCTCGAGCCCGCTCGTGCTCGGCAGCCGCAGGTCCACGCAGTGGCCGCGATCGTCGAAGAACACCACGCTGCGGCCACGGTCGGCGAGCGCCTCGAGCGTGTTGAGATAGATCTGCCCGGCCCCGATCCCGTAGCGCTGCGCGAGTTCGCGAATGCGCGGCAGCGCGGCGAACGCCTCCTCGTCGATCCCGCCGATCCAGCCCTCGCCGCGCAGCGGCAGGATCTCGTCCGCGGCGGCGAGCACCTGCTCGGTGATGCGATCCACCATGGCGAGACGCATGCGCAGAAGCTGCGCCGAGCTCTCCTTGAACAGCGGGGCGTAGACGCGCTTGAGCTCGCCGTAGCGCCGCTCGAAGCGATCGATCAGGAACATGGCGAGCTCGAGCCACAGCCGCCACGGTGCACCGGCGGCCTCCTGCTCGCGCCGGCGCTCGCGCAGCTCCGGGTAGCGTTCGAGGATCTCGGCCTCGAGCGCCTCGTTCTCGCCCGCGGCGTCGACCGCGAGCAGCTGTTCGACCATGGCGCGGTGCTCGGCGAGCGCCTGCGCCACGGTGGGGCGGCTCGGCAGCGCGCGGTGCAGCCCGTCCGGCCCCACACATCGCCAGTGCAGCCGCAGCGCCCCCCCGTGCTCGAGCCGCTCGAGCAGCCCGTGGCGCTCGAGACCGGCGAGCGCCCGCTCGAGCGCCTCGCCGCTCGCGAAGCCGAACCGCGCTGCGAGCTCGTCGAGCCCCGGCAGAGCCTCGGTGGCGGGCCAGCCCGCGAGCGCGAGGTAGGCGCGCAGTTCGGCGTCGTCGAGCCGCGGCAACCACCGTTCGATCCAGCCTCGCGCCAGACGCAACTCGCCCGATTTCACCGCGTGCACCTCAGTCTGCCACCGCCTCGAGCGCGATTGTATGGCCGCTCGAAAGCGGGTGTCAAAAGCGCACGGTGCCCCGGCCGCCTTGCGCGCTCGCGCCCGCTCGACTATGGTCGGCACGGTCGCGCGCTCGCGCCCACGCCCGAGGACCCCCTCATGCGCACCGACACCGATCCGCTGCAGCGCGCCGCCGTCCCGCCCGAGCCGGAGCCGCCGAGCGCGCCCACC
>RFJN01000462.1 GCA_003694875.1 Planctomycetota bacterium
GCCAGCCGCGCCTGCCCGCGCACCACCCAGGTGCGCGGCTCGCGCGCGTCCTCCTCGATCGCACGCTGCGCCAGCCGCAGCGCCCGCTGCCGGTCGCCGTCGTGCAGCGCCCGATCGCTCAGCAGCGCGGTCACGAGCGGGTGGCGCGGGTGCAGCCGGTGCGCGGCGAGCACCGCCTCGCCACCGGCGCGCAACCGCCCCCGCGCCATCTCCGCCTCCCCCACGAGCAGGTGGTACTCGGGCTCCACCTCCCACAGCTCCACCGCTCGCGCCCCGTCGCGCACCGCCCCCGCCGCGTCCCCGAGCGCAAGCCGCGCACTGCCACGCCGCCAGTACGTCAGATCGTCATCGGGAGCGAGCGCGAGCGCCCGCGTGCCGAAGCGAATCGCGTCCTCGAATCGCCCCGTCAGGTAGGCGTGCGCACAGGCGGCCCGCAGTCCGAAGCTGCCGTCCGGATCGAGCTGCGCCGCCTTCGCGAAGTGCTCGATCGCGCGCGGGTAGTCGAGCAACTCCTCGTAGGTGTTGGCGAGCTGGTACTCGCCCTGCGCACCGAGCCCGCGACGGATCCCCTCCTGCAGCACCTCGACCGCCTTGCGCCGCAGCCGACGCCCCGCCTCGCGGTCGGTCGCGTCAAGTTCCAGCCCGCGATCGGTGTAGGCGAGCCCGAGCTGGAAGTAGGCGTGCGCCCAGCTCGGATCGATCTGGCGCGCGCGCTCGAAGAGCCGGATCCGGTACGCCGCGCCCTCGTTGAGGTTCAGCGTGCTGAGCAGCTGCGTCGCGCGCGCCCGCCGCAGGATCGCGCGCCCGCGCTCCCACATGCGCCAGCCGAGGTAGCCCGTGGCGAGCACGAACAGCACGAGCAGCGCACTCAGCGCGAGCACCACCCCGCGACGCCTGCGCATGCGCCGCCACATCCGGCCCACGGGCCCGAGCCGGCGCGCCCGCGGCGGCTCGCCCGCGATCACGCGCGAGAGGTCGTCCGCCATCTCGAGCGCGGTCTGATACCGCCGCCGCGGATCCTTCTCCATCGCCTTGTCGACGATCGCCTCGACGTCGCGCGGCACCCCGGCGAGCTTGTCGAGCGGCGGCGGATCCTGGGTGAGCACCTTCACGATCGTGGCCACCATGCTGTCGCCCTGAAACGGCGGCTCGCCGCTGAGCGCATGGTGCATGAGCGCACCGAGCGAATAGACGTCGGAGCGGCGATCGACCGGCTGCAGACCGGGCTGCGCCTGCTCGGGCGGCATGTAGGCGGGCGTTCCGATGATGGAGCCGTCGGTGCTGAGCACCGACTGGTTCGTGAGATCCTTGGCGAGACCGAAGTCGAGGATCTGCGGCTCCCCCTCGGCGTCGATCATCACGTTGCCCGGCTTCATGTCGCGGTGCACGATCCCGCGCCGGTGCGCGTGGTCGAGCGCGAGCGCGATCTTGCGCGCGATCTCGAGCAGCCGCGACACCTCGAGCGGCCCGTCGCGCTTGACGAGATCGGCGATCGAGATCCCCTCGACGAACTCCATGGCGATGAACGGGGTGCCCGCCACGACCCCCGCGTCGTAGACCTGCACGATGTTCGGGTGCTTGCCGAGACGCGCCGCCGCCCGCCCCTCGCGCACGAAGCGCTCCACCATCTCGGCGTCGAGAAGCTGCGGGTTGATCGTCTTGAGCGCCACGATGCGGTCGAGACCCCGCTGTCGCGCCCGGTACACCACCCCCATGGCGCCGCGGCCGATCTCCTCGATCAGCTCGTAGGGACCGAAACGCGTCCCCGTCTCGACCTTGCTCGTGCCTTCGCCCGCGATCGCTCGATCTCCCTGCCGTGCGGTCTGCCGCGCTGCGCCCTGCTACTGTACTTCGACCCGCCGCCTCCGTCAGCCGCCGCTCGCACGCCGCCGCGACAGCGCTTCGAGCACCACGTCCCGCACCGCCTCCATGGGCAGCGCCGCGCGCGGCACGAGCCGCGCGTCCGAACTGATCAGCAGCGGCCCCCGCTCCGGCGAGCGCGGCAGCAGCCCGTGCGAGCCGCGCACCAGCCGGTCGTCGCTCGGGATCACATCGAACAGCGCCCGCACCCCGAGCTTCCTCTGCGCGATCCGCCACGCGAGCCGCGCCCGGGTCCGCCAGCCCGGCGCAAGAAACAGCTCGAGCGGGTCGTAGCCCGGCTTGCGGTGGATGTCCACCGTCGGTGCGAAGTCCGGCGCCGGCTCGTCGGCGCGCCAGTACGGATAGGCCAGCCAGCGGTCGCGCTCGGCGAGCAGCACGATCTCGCCCGCGCGCGGATGGTCGAGCCCGTGGCGCGCGCGCTGCTCCCCGACCAGCACCGCCCCGATCCCCTCGAGCCGCTCGAGCACCGAGCGCGTGCGCTCGAGATCGGCCGGATCGCGAACGTAGACGTGGCCCACCTGGTGGTCGCACACGCAGAACGCACGAGAGGCGCCCGGATCGAGCAGCGTCCCGACGTACCGACTCGCGCGCACCGCAAGCAGACCCGCCTCCCGCAGCGCGCGGTTGGGATAGCTCGCACCGCGCACCGCGTCGATGCCGTACTCGGAGACCACCAGCGCGAGCCCGCCGCGCTCGAGCACCGCATCGACCAGTTCGCCGGCCAGCGCGTCGACCGCCGCCACCTCGGCCGGGATCCGGGGATCGAGCGGTCCGTGCCGTTGCAGGTCGTAGTCGAGATGCGGCAGGTACACCGCGAGAAGATCGGGCTCGGCCCACCGCAGGACCCGGTGGGCGGCGCGTGCGATCCAGCGACTCGAGACGAGATCCGCCCCCGGCCCCCAGAAGCGAAACAGCGGGAACGGACCGAGTTCGGCTTCGAGCCGACGTTCGAGCGAGGCGGGCGCTGTGTAGATCCCCGGGATCTTGCGCCCGTCGGCCGGGTAGTGCGGCCGCACGGTGACCGCGATATCGACCGGCGCGTACATGTTGAACCACCAGAACAGCTTCGCCACGCACGCACCGGGACGCACCCGCCGCGCTCGCACCCACAGCTTCTCGGGGCCGAGCACGAGGTGGTTCGACTGCCGCCAGAACCACACCTCGGCGAGATCCCGGAAGTACCAGCCGTTGCCCACGATCCCGTGCGCGCGCGGCCCGGCGCCGGTCACCATGCTCGCCTGCGAGGTGCACGTCACCGCCGGAAGCGGCGGACGCAGGGTCGCGAGCGCACCGCGATCGGCGAGCGCACCGAGCCGCGGGGCGTGTGCGAGCAGATCCGGGCTCAGCCCCACCACGCACAACAGCAGCACCGGCGGGTGTCCGGTGCCGCGAGGAAGATCACCCATGGTCCGACTCCGCACCGGCGACGCTCAGTCGCGCGGCCGCCGCAGGGCGATCCGCAGCCGGCGCCCCCCGGCCTCAACCCGCGTGGTTGCGGCTCTCGAACAGAAAGGGGACGACGACGTAGTAGGCCCCCGTGATCCGGTCCCAGCTGTCGAAGGGACGATAGCGGTCCATGACGGCGTACATGAACGCCGCGGTGCGGCCGATCGCGCCGTCGAGCTCGCTCACCTCGCGCATGCGCGCCCGCGCGGTGGGGCGATCGACGGCGGCGACGGCAAACTCGAGCGCATCGAGCGCCCCGAGACGGCTGCGCAGAGGCTCCTTCGTCCCCTTCTGGTACTTGCCGCTGCGCAAGGGCTCGACGAGCTCCTTCTCGAAGCGCTCGGCGAGCCGGGTACGTGCGGCGATCCCGTGGCTCGCCGCCTGCGACAGCAGCACCTCCTCCTCGAGCACCCGAAACAGGCGGGTGCACAGCATGCGGTTGACCTCGACCTGCATCTCGGCGTACGGCATGTCGCGCTCGA
>RFJN01000463.1 GCA_003694875.1 Planctomycetota bacterium
CTCGCCAACCAGATCGTGATCGCCGCGAGCACGCGCAACCCCGAACGCCGCGCGGCCGCCGAGACGCGGCTCGCCGCGGCCGATCGCCACGCGCGGCTGCACGCGCTCGTGCGCCGACTCGATCACGGCTACAGCCCCGTGCGGATCTACGCGGCCGAGAAGATCCTCGCACTCGGCGAACGCGGGGCGGTCGGTGCGCTCGTGCGCCGCTGCGTGCGCGAACCGAACCGCAACGTCCGACGACATCTCACCGCCGTGCTGCGAGCCTTCGACGAGCCCGAGACCGCCGCCCTCTTCGTGCGCCACCTCGCCGACCCCGAACCGGCGCATCGTTTCCGCACGCTCCAGAACCTCGGCGTCTTCCGCGACCGCCGCGTCGTGCCCGTGCTCGTGCGTCGGCTGCGACTGCTCGCCTCCGGCTTCCCGCAGGCGGCCGCCAGCTTCACCACCGAGCGCGCCTACATCCGCGGCTGGCGCCTGATCTCGGGCGGCACCGGCAACCAGGTCGTCGAGGTGCCCGACCCCGAGATCGACGTGCTGCGCACCGGCGTGCGCCTCGAGGTGCGGGTGCGGCTCGTCGAGATCCAGCTCACCGTCGAGCTGCTGCGCGATCTGACCGGACAGCGGCTCGGCGCCGAGCCCGCGGCGTGGGAGCGCTGGCTCGCCGAACACCCCGACGCGCCGCTTGCGCCCCCCGCGCCGTGACGCGGGAGGAGACAGCGGTCTGGCGCACGAGCGCCGCGAACGGATCGGGCGCGGCCGCCGCCTCGCGCACCCGCTTCCAGAAGGCGCGCCAGTCGCCTCCCGCGGCCGCGAACGCCGCCGCGAACCGGTCCTGGTGGGTGTGGTAGGTGCGAAAGCCGAGCACGAGACAGTTGTCGAACCGGGCGCTCGCCAGCCCCGCGAACCGCCGACTTCGGAGTTCGCCCGACCGCAGCATGGCGCGAATGCGCTCGCGGGTGCGCGCGAACACGCGCTCGCGGCGCGCGAGCGTCTCCGCCGGACCGAGCCCCGCGGCGTACAGCGTCTCGAGCTCGCGATACAGCCCGCGCATGAGACGCGCGATCGTCTCGTTGTCCGCGATCTGGTCCTGTGCCTCGCGGTAGCGCCGGGAGTGGCGCCCATCGCGGTGCGTGAACCAGGCGAGCGCCGCGTGCTCGCCCACGAACGTGGCGAGACTCTCGCTGAACTGCGCATCCCCCTTGCGGAACAGCACCTTGTGCGCGAGCTCGTGCAGCAGCGTGATCACGAACGACACCTCGCCGTCGAGCATCATCGAGCGCAGCACCGGATCGTCGAACCAGCCGAGCGTCGAATACGCCTGCACGCCGGTGATCCGCGCGTCGTAGCCGCGCTCGCGCCAGCGGCGCGCCACCCGCTTCGCCCACGCCAGATCGAAGAAGCCCCGGTAGGGAAGCGCCCCCACGAACGGGTAGCGCCACAGCACGGGGCGGAAGGCGGTGCGCTCGCACGCCCACACGTTGTACGAGACCGGCCGCCGCCCCGTGTCATAGAACGTCGTGTACGCCCCGTCGGCCTCCATGCCGAGCGAGCGACGCGCGAACCGCAGGATCTCCGGCACCTCGCGGAGCATGCGCCGCTCCTCGGGCCGCAGCCGACCGTCCACCGCCGCGTCGAGAAGATCCACCTTGCCGCACGCGATCCGGAGCTGGCCGGCGGCGAGGTGGGTGTAGTAACAGCCCGGCAGCGCGAGCAGCGCCACCGCGAGCAACGGCAGCCCGAACGCGCACCGCCTCACGGCTCGAGCGGCTCGAGTCCCAGGTGCTGTTCGATCCGGGCGATCCGGCGCTCGAGCGCCGCAAGCTGCTCGCGCACCCCGGAGCGCGCACCGGCGCCACCGCCACCGCCGCCCGCGGCCGCCGCGCGCGCGCCCTCCTCGGTCCGCAGCGCGGCGCGCTCGGTCTCCGGATACAGCGCGTGCGCCCAGCGCACCCCCCGCCGCTGCCCCGGCGGCGAGAGCCGCACCGCGAGCGGCGGCTGGTGCGACGCGAGCGCCTCGAGCACCTCGCCGAGCGCGGCCAGGTCGGCGATCGGCACCATGCGGCTCGCCCGCGCCCGCAGCTCGCCCATGCTCTGCGGACCGCGCAGCAGCAGCTCCGCGAGCACCGCCCGCTCCGGCCCGCCGATCCCCCAGTGCTCGCGGTCGAGTGTGCGCCACTTCTCGGCGCGCCCGCCGGCGGAGAAGTATTGGCTCACGAGCCCGCGCGCACGCAGCCGCTCGAGCGCCTCCTGCACCTCGTACGGCTCGAGATCGAGCACCGGATCGCGGTTCGACTTCTGGTTGCAGCCCGCGATCAGCGCGTTCAGGGTCAGCGGATAGCTCGCGGGCGTGCTGAGCTGCTTCTCGATCAGCACCCCGAGCACCCGCCGCTCGATCGGATCGAGCGCCACCGCACTCTCCGCTCCGTCCGTCGTCGTCTCGCCCACAGCGTCCCTCATGCCATCTGCTCCGCCTGCCGCTCCCACTCGGCGTTGAGCACCTCGAGTTCCCGGCGCAGCTTCGCGTGCTGCTCGCCGAGCGAGCGCAGCGCCTCGTGGTCGCGCGCGAGTTCGGGATCGAGCATGCGCTGCTCGAGCGCGGCGATCTGCTCCTCGCGCTCCATGATGTCGCGCTCGAGCTTCTCGAACGAGCGCGCCCGCGCCCGCTCGCGCCGCTGTCGCTCGCGCCGGTTGCCGCCGCGATCCCGCCCGGAGCCCGCGCGCCCCCCCTCGCCGCGCTGCGGCGTGCTCTCGGCACGCTGCGCACTGTCGCGCTGCGCGTCGGAGCGATACGCTGCGTAGCCGCCGAGCACGAGCCGCGGCCGCGCTCCCGGCTCGAACACGAGCAGCCGGTCCGCGAGCCCCTCGATCCGGAACACCGGCCCGC
>RFJN01000078.1 GCA_003694875.1 Planctomycetota bacterium
AGGAGTTCATCCAGAACGAGATGATCGAGAACCCCACGATCGAACTCGTGGAGGGCAAGGACAGCAGCGAGGAAGGCGAGGAGGGCGAGGGCTCGGACGCCTCGGAGCCGCCGGCGGGCGGCGAGACCGCGACCGGCGCCGAGGGGATCGAGGGCGCCGAGGGCGGTGAAGCGCCGGCCGGCGCGACCGAGACCGGGAACAGCACCGAAGGGACTGACGGCGCGGACGTGCTCGAGACGGTGCTCGAGGACGCCGAGCCGATCGATCCGCCGGCCGACGAGCTCCGCGAGGAGTTCGACCGGATCGCCGAGGTCGAGTTCGCCTGGAGCGAGGTGCGTCGGGGCGGCGGAGGCGGGCTGACGCCGGACGGCAAGGACCGCAAGCTCGAGGCGATGAACAACACCGCGGCGCGCGCCGCCTCGCTGCAGGACTACCTCTACGAGCAGCTCTCGATGCTCGACATCTCGGAGCGCGAGCGCGAGATCGGCGAGCACCTGATCTACAACATCGACGACACCACGGGCTGGCTCGGCTACCACGACGACAAGGGCAAGTTCCACCCGCATGCGCTCGAGGATCTCGTGCAGTCCATGGACGAGCCGTGTTCGGTCGAGGAGGCCGAACGCGTGCTCGAGATCATCCAGTCGCTCGATCCGCCGGGGGTGGGGGCGCGCGGGCTCGAGGAGTGCCTGCTGCTGCAGATGCGCGACGCAAAGGGGCCGGAGGCCGAGCTTGCACGCCGCATCGTGGAGCGGCACTTCGAGGACCTCAAGAAGAACCGGCTGCCGAAGATCCGCCGCGCCCTCGAGGTTCCGCTCGAGGCGGTCAAGGACGCGGTGGCGTTCATCGCCTCGCTCAACCCCTATCCCGGCGCGTCCTTCAGCAGCCGCGAGCCGCGCCGCATCATCCCCGATCTCGAGTGCGAACTCGTCGACGGGCGCTACGAGGTGCGGCTGCTCGACGAGTACATTCCGCGGGTGCGCATCTCCAAGCACTACCGCGACATGTTCGAGCAGCAGGGCGACAATCCGGCGGTGCGCGAGTACCTCAAGAAGAAGATCGAGTCGGCGAAATGGCTCATGGATGCGATCGAGCAGCGACGCAGCACGCTGCTCCGGATCGCGAAGGAGATCGTCGACTACCAGTCGGACTTCCTCGATCGCGGCATCGACGCGCTCAAGCCGCTCAAGATGCAGTACGTCGCCGACCGGGTCGGGGTGCACGTCTCCACGGTCTCGCGTGCGATCAGCCAGAAGTACATCCAGACCCCGCGCGGGGTGCTGCCGCTGCGCTTCTTCTTCACCGGCGGCACGACCAACGCCGACGGCGAATCCGAGAGCGTCCTCGCCCTCAAGCAGAAGGTCAAGGACGTGATCGAGCAGGAGGACAAGCACCACCCGCTGAGCGACGAGGACGTCGCGCACAAGCTGCGCGAGATGGGCTACCAGATCGCGCGCCGCACCGTGACCAAGTACCGCAAGCAGCTCGGGATTCCGAGCTCGCGACAGCGGCGGCAATACTGAGCGGCACGACCGGACGGAGCGATCGTTGACCAGCGGCACGGATCCGGCCCCCGTCTCGGACGAAGAACTCGAGCGCGCACGCGGGCTGTTCGACGCGCTCGCGGACCAGATCGCGCGCGTCATCGTCGGGCAGCACGAGGCGATCGAGCAGCTGCTGTGGGCGCTCGGTGCGGGTGGGCACGCGCTGCTCGAAGGGGCGCCGGGGCTCGGCAAGACCATGCTCGTGCGCACGATCGCGAGCGCGCTGCAGCTCGACGTGCGGCGGGTGCAGTGCACCCCCGATCTCATGCCCGCCGACGTGCTCGGCACCACCGTCGTCGCCGAGACAAGCGCCGGCGAGCGCTCGCTCGTCTTCGAGCCGGGACCGATCTTCACCCACCTGCTGCTCGTCGACGAGATCAACCGCGCCACCCCCCGCACCCAGTCGGCGCTGCTCGAGGCCATGCAGGAGCGACGGGTCACCACCGGTGGCCAGTCCCGGCCACTGCCCTCGCCCTTCTTCGTGCTCGCCACCCAGAATCCGATCGAGATGGAGGGCACCTATCCCCTGCCCGAAGCGCAGCTCGATCGCTTTCTGGTCAAGATCGTGATCGATCCCCCCGACCGCGCCGACCTCGTCGAGGTGCTGCGGCGCACCGCCGCGCCGCAGCCGCCGCGGCTCGAGCCGGTGGGTGACGGCGAGGCGCTGCTCGCCGCCGCCCGCGTGCTGCACGCCATGCCGTGCGCCGAGCCGGTGCTCGACTACGCGGCGCGGCTCGTGCTCGCCACCCACCCCGCTCGCGCCGAGGCGCCCGAGCCGGTGCGTCGGTACGTGCGCTACGGCGCAAGTCCCCGCGGCGCGCAGGCGTTGATCGGCTGTGCGCGGGTGCGGGCGCTGCGGCGCGGACAGGCGTGCGTGGGCTTCGAGGACGTGGCCGCCGCGGTCGCTCCCGCGCTGCGCCACCGGGTCCTTCTCGGCTTCGAGGGGCTCGCCGAGGGGCTGCGGCCGGACACGATCCTCGATTCCGTGCTCGAGACGGTGTCGCCCGCACCCGCCGTCGATCGGGCCGCCTCCCGCTGATCGGAGCCGCGCCGTTTCCGACTCGCGACGCCTCGCGAGCCTCAAGGGTGTGAGGTGTTGGCCGAAGGGCGAGGGTGTGGCGCGGCGACGTGTCGCCGTCCGGGGAGATCGAATCCATGGCGAGTGCAGGTGAGCGGTGCCGGATCCTTCTCGTCGACGACGAGCCGGTCGTCGTCGGGCTTCTTTCGCGGGTGCTCGAGAAGCACGACGGCGTGTTCGAACTCGAGGTGGCGCACGGTGCGCAGCAGGCGATCGAGCGCCTCGAGGCCGCTCGCTTCGACGCGGTCGTCACCGATCTCGACATGCCCGA